>DATEVI010000324.1:0-6705 GCA_035281865.1 Geobacteraceae bacterium
TCGATATTGATCGTCGCAGCTACCGAAGAAAAAGTCTACCATGGGATGGCTCTTCTGTTCGTCTATTCGCTTGGACTCGGCACTCCCTTCTTCCTATCCTCCCTCGCCTTGAACAGGTTTCTCAGTTTCTTCAATCGCTACAAAAAGCACATACGAATCATGGAAGTTATCACCGGAATATTTCTCATCGTAATCGGTATCTTGATTTTTTCCAACTATCTTTCAGTTTTTTCCCGATACGTTACAGCCTGGATAGGAGGCGGCGTATAAAGTGGCTGCTGAAAGACCTCACAGCGGTTTGGTCAGAAGATTTACAATACAGCTGGCAGTCTCGGACCTTGATACAACGGAGGCTTTTTACGCGGGATTACTGGGTGTTCCCCTCAGGCGAAGCCTTACTTTTCCCGGATTTCCCGAGCATCTGATCATGGAGCAGGATGACTGGACCTTGGTGTTCAATGAGGAAGCAACGGTAGTCAACGCCCATCCGGTGCTGGAAGAACAGTTCGACTCCTTCCCGAAGGGTGTTGGAATGACGCTTCACTTTCGTGTTGAAGGGATTGATGACATATATCAGGCGCTGTTGAATGAGGGTTTGGATATATTGTATCCACTGGAGGACAAACCATACGGTTTCAAGGAACTGTGGTGTTTTGATCCTGATGGGTATCTGGTGGTTCTGGCGGAGCTACGGTAACTGCCGGCGTGATGCAGCACAAAAAAAGCCGCTCCTTTTCGGGGAGCGGCTTTTTTTGTGTTTTCCAGTGTTACTCCATCGGGGCAACCTTGTGTTCGGGATGTGTCTTGAGATGATCATCCGTTTCCTTTATTGAGGTAAATTCCACCCCGCATGTGGAACATTTGATAATGGGCGCGGCGGCCTTGTGGTCGGGGTGAGCCTTCAGATGGTCGGTCAGACCTGCCTGGGCGGTGAACACCGTGCCGCATGTGGAACACTTGATCAGTGGTTTTGTGGCTTCGGCAGCGGCTGCGGCCTTGTGGTCGGGATGAGCCTTGATATGATCTTCCAGACCCGCCTGGGAAGTGAATACAACCCCGCATGTGTCACATTTGATAAGGGGCTTCGCAGCCTCAATGGCGTAGGACGGCACCCCCGTCGAGACAAGTCCGGGAAGAGCCAGGGCACTGATAAGAAACAATGTTGCAAGTAATCGACGCATAATGTTGTACCTCCTTTTCATGAACATCAATTTCAGGAACCAGTGTATTTAGGATAATGCGTATCATCTCGTTGTCAAGTACGAGAGCGGGTTTTTGTCGTTCCATTGATTTTACCTAATCATTTGCAGTACCTCAACGATGCGAGCCAAGATGAGATGGTCTTAAGATGGCAGTTATTGATTGCCTGCAGCATCTCGACAATTTGAAATGATTTTTGTCATGGTATAATTGTCTGGAAGATTTCACCGACCACCGGGATAAGAGCAGTTGTCATGCCTGCAATGGCAATGTGCCGGCAGGAGAGTCTGTCGGGTAGCCAAATGCCTGCACACGACGGTAAGAAAATAATTCACAAAGGAGGTATTAAAAATGCCGAAAACACCGTGGGTTGACAAAGACGAATGCATCAGTTGCGGCCTCTGCGTTTCCAATGTGCCGGGGGTTTTCCGTTACGACGAAGAAGGAAAGGCCGAATGTTACGACCCCAGCGGAGCAACCGAGGACGAGATCCAGGAGGGTGGCATCGACGCCTGTCCAGTCCAGTGCATTCACTGGAAGGAATAGGACTCTTTTGTTTGCGCGGTTTTCAGCCGCCGGCAGCGACGGTGCGTTCTCTTATTCAATCTGGCAGGTATGAAAGAATGGAGGCGCGCCTCGCTGGTAATTATGTCGCTGTCAGCTGCGGAGGACTGTTTCTGGGGTGTTTCAATGTCGCCAGGTAGCAAGGAGGCTTATTGTTGGTTCTGGCCTGCAGGCCAAAAGGTCCTGCGGCAGAAAGAAACCGAATTGGAGGCGAAAAATGGACAAATATCAATGCAGATGTCAGTATGTCTACGATCCGGCGGTAGGTGACCCGAGTCAGGGTATCCCTCCGGGGACACCTTTTGAAGAGCTGCCCGATACCTGGGTCTGCCCTATGTGCGGACTTGCTAAATCATATTTCTTGAAGGCGGTAGGAAGTCCCACGTCAGAACAGGGGCATCCCACTATCAAGGTGAAAGTAAAATGTTTCTCCACACTGGTAAAGGAGAACATGTGTGATTACAAGGGCAGCACCGAATATGAACTGCCAGATGGGGCAACGGTACACGATCTGATTGAAAGACTCAATCTGCCCCTCGAAGCCATCAAAATCGTCTTCCTGAACAGCAAGGAGGTTGAGTTCGCTACCGTGCTTCACAATGGCGACCAGGTCGCTCTCTCCCCGGTTACGGGCGGGATGTAAAAGATGTCTCGTAAAGTTCTCACGGCTATCCTTTTTCCATGGCAGCTTGGAAATCCTTTGCGTTTCATCCCAGGTAATGCCGGTTACGCAGTTAAGAACAGCCATTCCCGTTTTTCTTGAAAATCCGCTGCCCTCCTGTACTCCATTGCCATCTCTGTTGTCCAACCGTGACGGCAGAGTGTTCGGCATGACGTAGATGCCGCGATCTGGCCAAAGAGCTGGGTGCCGGCAGGGCAGCGATTTTATTTATCATCCCTTCCATGTGCAAGCATCAGAATCAATCCCAAAGAACTCACTTAAGCTCAATAAAGACTTATCCGACGTGATTAAGACTAATGATACTCACGATTCGTTATTCGCCTTTTCGATGGAAAACGTCGGTATGAGAACCCCGCAGATAATGAGTGGAAAATCAGGTTTGATCAGCTTACGACGCTGTTTCTCAGAACCTATTTTATATGGCGTGCATGCAATATGTTCGTCACCACATCTGCCAAGCAAGGAAATATAATCGGCATGAAAACGTATTGACAGGGCCGGTCGAGATATATACCATGAAAATCATTTTCAATAGAGGGGCTTTCGTGAAACTGTCCAAGAAAAAACAATTCCATGACTTTGTTGCCCGGAGAGGGCTGAAGTCAACCCGGCAGAGGGACATTATCCTGGACGGGTTCCTCTCCACCGACGACCATATGAGTATCGAGGAACTCTATTTGAAGTTGCGCGCCAAATATCCGAACATCGGCTATGCCACAGTGTACCGCACACTCAAGCTGTTTGCCGAATCTGGAATCGCCCGCGAAATACAGTTCGGGGATGGTCAGACGCGGTATGAGCACGCTGCCGAGGGGGAGCATCATGACCACCTGGTCTGTACCCGCTGTGGCGAGGTTCAGGAATTCTCTAATGAGGCCATAGAAAAGCTTCAGGACAAAATTGCGGAAGATCATGGATATCTGGTCCATACCCACAAGCTTGAGCTTTATGGAATTTGCTCGAAATGCAGGAAAAGAGAATAGCCCGACTGGCTCCCAGCTGAAATTGAAATGTAATATTAAATATGAGGTAACTATGTCTTTGTTCAGGAGAAAGCCGTGCTGCCATCTCCCTGCAGCTGGAAACGCCGGCAAGGAGTGCCGAAAAGTAGCACTGGTAGGCAACCCTAATGTCGGCAAGAGCGTGCTGTTCAATGTTTTGACCGGGTCCTACGTCACGGTTTCGAATTATCCGGGCACATCTGTCGAGGTCTCCCGGGGAACCGCTTACGTTGGTGATGTGTATTGCGAGGTTATTGACACGCCGGGGATGTACGCGCTGCTTCCCATAACAGAGGAAGAGCGTGTTGCCAGGGAAATTCTGCTGAAGGAATCCCCTGATGTTGTTATTCATGTTCTCGATGCGAGAAATCTGGAACGAATGCTGGCCATGACTCTTCAGCTCATCGAGGCGGGGTTGCCGGTTATCCTTGTGATCAATATCATGGATGAAGCGGAGCGTATGGGGCTTGCCATCGACGGGGCGCTTCTCCAGGAGAAACTGGGGGTACCCGTCGTAGCTGCCGCGGCTGCCAAGAGACGTGGATTGCCGGAGTTGAAGGAAGCGATAGCCGCCTTTGACCGGAAAAAGCATGCCGTTTTCGGGTACAGCAACCGGCTCGAGTCGGATATAGACGAGGTAGTAACGCTTCTTCACGGGGAGTACATCCTTTCAAAAAAGTCGCTGGCTCTGCTTCTGCTGCAGCGGGACGAAGAGGTCGCCGAAATCGTCATGCGGACCGAGGGGGACAATTACGCCGTCGTTGAAGAAAAAGTAAGAGAGAAGATATTCGCACGCCGGGATTCTTTCCATCTCGATCTGTCCATGGAGAGGAAAGCGGTGGTCAGGGGCCTGCTGAACGGTGTGTTTCATAAGCCCGCCAACGCCAAAGTGTCTTTTGGGGAACGCCTTTCCCACCTGGCCGTCCGTCCGCTGACCGGCATCCCGCTCCTGCTGATTGTCCTCTATTTCGGCCTCTACCGCTTTGTCGGTGATTTCGGCGCCGGAACCCTGGTCGATTTTCTGGAAGGCACTCTTTTTGAGCAGTATTTCAATCCCTGGATCACCGGAGTCGTCAAGGCGATCATCCCTTGGGTTGCTTTGCAGGAGCTGTTCGTGGGGGAGTACGGAATAATGACCCTTGGCCTCCGCTATGCGGTGGGGATAATCCTGCCCATTGTAGCCACATTCTTTCTCTTCTTCTCCATGCTGGAAGACAGCGGCTATTTCCCCCGCCTGGCTCTGCTGGTGGACCGGGTTTTCAAGAAGATCGGCCTGACCGGCAGGGCGGTCATCCCGATGGTGCTCGGATTTGGATGCGATACCATGGCTACCATGGTGACACGGACCCTGGAAACCGTACGGGAAAGGGTCATAGCCACCCTGCTCCTTGCCTTGGCTATCCCCTGTTCGGCCCAGTTGGGCGTCATTCTGGCACTGCTTTCCAAATTCCCCGGGGCCTTGATTGTGTGGGCGTTCTGCATGGTGCTTATATTCCTTGTTATCGGCTTCCTGGCGGCTAGAATCATGCCGGGCGAGGCTCCAATGTTCTACATGGAGCTGCCCCCAATGCGACTTCCCCAGATCTCCAACGTCTTGACCAAGACTTACAGCCGGATGCAGTGGTATTTTCTGGAGATCCTGCCCTTGTTTATCCTGATTTCCGTGGTCCTCTGGATCGGTAAAATCACGCATTTCTTCGAGAGAATGGTAGACTGGATGACACCTCTGATGGCTTCCCTGGGACTGCCGAAGGAAACGACGGTAGCATTCATCTTCGGTTTTTTCAGACGTGATTACGGAGCCGCCGGACTTTACGACCTTCAGACAAAGGGCCTTCTTGATGCGCGCCAACTCACCGTAGCCGCCGTGACCCTCACCCTTTTCATCCCGTGTGTCGCACAGTTCCTGATCATGAAGAAAGAGCGGGGAATGAAAGTTGCTCTTGCCATAGCACTCTTCGTCAGCGTGCTGGCTTTCAGTAGCGGCTGGCTGCTCAATCAATCCCTCCACATCACGGGGATACTTGGATGAAATGCGGTTTTTGCGGTTATGAATTCGACGAAGAAGAAGTGACGCCCGGATGCAGGAATTGTCCCTTGGCATCGGGGTGCAAGATGATAAAGTGTCCCCGATGTAACTATGAAAATCCTCCCGAACCGAAATTTATAAAAAACGTGAAGAAGATTCTGCGCAGGAGATAAAATGAGACTTACTGAAAAAGCCGAGGAAATTCTGGAACTGCTCTGGATTAAGGTTGAAGAGGAAGGGCAAAGTTTTACCGATGTGGAGGAGTTGGATGTCCTTCCCGATGATCCCTCGTATGTTGAGCTAACCAAGCTGGCGTTGATTGAAATAAGGGACGGCAGAATTTATCTTCGCCCGGAAGGGAAGGAAGAGGGACGCAAAATCATCCGTCGCTACCGTTTGGCCGAGAGACTCATGATGGATGTGTTCAATATCCGCGGCGACCAGGCAAAGGAGAAAGCCTGCCAGTTCGAACATCTGCTCAATGAAGGGGTCGACACGAAGATCTGCACCATGCTTAATCACCCGGAAACCTGCCCTCACGGGAAACGGATTCCTCCGGGTGAATGCTGTATCGAGGCGAAGAAAAGCGGTGATCTGGGAGTCGTGCCTCTCACCGAGCTGAAATCCGGTGATGAAGGGGAAATTGCATATATCCAGACGGAAGACGACAAAAAGATGCGTAAACTCATGGCCATGGGGGTCTTGCCCGGAAACCGCATTCGCCTCATTCAGGCCTTTCCGTCTTATATTTTCAGGGTCGGTTATTCGGAATTTGCCATAGATACGAATATGGCACGGGAGATCTTCGTAAGAAAATAGGATTCCTTCTTTGACGGAGGATTCTTCAAGGGTGCGACCGGCTGAAAAACCGATGACATCCACTGCAGCGGGGCAATTCTGCAGTTCAGCTTTGACAAGTCCTGGTTGAAACGGAAGGAGAGATGATTTCTACGCAATGAATGCAATCGTATCCGTTGCGCCGCGCGTCAATGTGACTGCCTAATATTTTTTTGAGGTGACACGGGGACGGAAATCGACTAGTCTTCGCCTTGCCGGATTGATGAAATGACGGAAGTAAAGGAGAAATAAAAATGAAGAGATTGCTCACGATGGCGCTGGTCTTAATGGTCACGATTCCCGTGCTTGCTTCGGCAGCTGGAAAAGTGGCCCTGCCGAAAGGATATGAGAAATGGGAGAAAAGCAGGCAGATAATCGTGACCGATAAGAAA
>DATEVI010000325.1:0-3339 GCA_035281865.1 Geobacteraceae bacterium
AAATGGCTTCGACTTCCGAAGAACTGTCCGGTCAGGCCGAACAGCTTCAGAACACAATATCGTTCTTCAACGTCGGACGGGAGGGCATGGGCAGATCCAGGGGGAAGGCCGGTCTTAAAAAATCCGCCGGGAATCTGATTAGGAAGCCGGCTTTCCATCTGTCCAACGGCGCATCTAACGGTTATGCCAGGGGGAATGGGTTCGGTGCCAAAGAGAATAAAGCGGTGGTTGGGCTTGACCTGGATATGAACGATGGAGGTGACAAATACGACGAGGAGTTTGAGCGGTTTTGACCGGCGAGCCGCGGCTGAGGTTATGAATTGACAGGGATACTAAGGCCGTTCACAATTAAAGTCATGGAACGGAATCTGGACAAAGTTTTCAAGGCGGATAAAATCAGATATAGCCTGTTAATTCCTTATGTCCCTGTTGATATGGATAACCAATGTTGACTCTCCTCGACATATTGCACGGCTTCCCCGGTCGGGGTGGCAAGACCGCTATGGTCTTCCGGACCGGGGTGCGCCGTTTTGTTTATTCCTACGAACAGCTACATGATTATGCCCTGAAAATGAACGGCTGGCTGGCAGGCCGCGGGGTAGGGCAGGGCGACACTGTGCTCATCTGGGGGCCGAACGGTCCCTGGTGGGCAGTGGCCTTCTGGGGCTGTGTTGCCAGGGGGGCGGTGGTCGTACCGGTCGATTTCATGTCGGGCCTGGAACGGGCCGGAACCATAGCCGGTTTGACGGATGTGAGACTTGCCATCCAGAGCCGCTACAAAGCGGAACGGCTGGTGGATCGGCCGGAAGTACTCATGGAAGACCTGGAGTATCTGCTGGCCGATGTCGAGCCTCTACCGGCAGCGGCCGCCTGCAGTCCCGGGGAAACCGCTCAGATCATCTACACATCCGGAACCACCGGCAATCCAAAGGGCGTCATCCTCACCCACGGCAATCTGATTGCCAACCTGAAACAGGTCAATGAACACATACCGGTAGTCGGGCCGGAATTCAACTTTCTCTCGCTGCTGCCCCTTTCCCACATGTTTGAACAGATGGGGGGATTCCTGACCCCCATGTATCGGGGCGCGGCAATTACCTATCTGCAGACCCTGAAACCATCCGCCATTCTCGCTGCGCTGCATGAAGAAGACATATACGCCGTGATCGCTGTACCACGACTGCTCCAGCTGCTGAGGGGCTCCATCGAGCGGCAACTCGCCGAAAAGCATCTGAGTGGCCCATTCGCCGGCATGCTTACCATCGGTGAAAGACTGCCCATTGCCTGCAGGAAAATTCTGTTTTCTCCCGTGCGAAGGAAATTCGGCGCTCACTTCACCCTTTTCGTTTCAGGTGGGGCGGCGTTGGCACCCGATGACTTTCACTTCTGGAACTCCATGGGGTTTACCGTGCTCGAAGGGTACGGCCTCACCGAGTGTTCTCCGGTGCTTGCGGCCAATACGTTCGAGAGGCAGGTACCGGGATCGGTGGGTAAAGCGTTGCCGGGAGTGCTACTGAGGGCGGAAAAGAGCGAGATTCTCGCCAAGGGTGACAATGTTTTCCCGGGTTATTATCACAACGAGCAGGCAACACGGGAGGCATTGACCTCGGACGGCTGGTTCAGGACCGGCGATCTGGGGGAACTGGACGGGGAAGGCAACCTGTACATCAGGGGACGGAGCAAGGAACTGATCGTTACCGGGGCTGGGGTCAACGTCTATCCGGATGAAATAGAAAACATCCTTAACAGAACGGCAGGAGTGAGGGAAGCGTGCGTTATCGGAATAGACCGCGGTCAGGGTGAGGAAGTCCACGCTGTCCTTCTTCTTGATGCCGGCGCCGGGAAACCCGAGGAAATCATCGGGGAAGCGAACCGCGGCCTGGATGAACTGCACCGGATAACCGGTTGGTCGATATGGCCGGAACCCGAATTCCCCAAAACCACGACCTTGAAGATACGGAAATTCAAGGTGAAAGAAAGCCTTCAAGCCAAGGAGACGACGACTTTCGGCGTTTCCGCCGATCCGTTGATAAATATTATTGCGCGGGTCACGCGGACGGACGTGGCGGACATCGGCGACGACGCCATTCTGGCGACCGACCTCGGCCTCACATCCATCGGTCGTCTGGAGCTCGTGAATTATCTTGAGCAGGAATTCAGGCTCGATATCGATGAATCGGCCATCGGCGAGGGGACCACGGTAGCGGACCTGCGGAAAATGGTCGCGGCGAGGGAAAGGAAGCATCTGCGGAGCAGGCTGAGGTTCTGGACCAATGAACCGCTTTTTCGCGGGATAAGAAAGATGGGCGATTATCTTTTCCACCGTCCGTTTTTCCGCCACTTCGCCGCACTGGATGTGGTGGGGGTGGACAAACTGGTTGGGGTTCCTTCACCTGTGATGTTCATCGCCAACCACATCAGCTTTTTCGACTATCCGGCAATCATGTTTTCCCTGCCGGCCGAATGGCGGTACAAAACTGCGACGGCAGCCTGGGAGGAGTTCTTTTTCCCGGAGCGGGCAACGGTTACCATGAAATTCTGGAAAAGGTTTGCCTACGAATACGGTACCATGGTTCTGAACCTGTTCCCATTGCCCCAAACACGCGGGTTTCGAAAATCCCTCAGCTTCATGGGCAGAGTGGTCGACCATGGGATCAATATCCTTCTGTTCCCCGAAGGGCGGCGGTCGGCAGACGGGCGGTTGCTTCCGTTTCAGCAAGGTCTCGGATTAATGATCAGGGAGCTTCGCATTCCGGTTGTTCCGGTGCACATTTCCGGTATGGAAAAGGTCTTTCCCCGTGGCACTGCCTGGCCGAAACACGGAAAGGTGACAGTTCGCTTCGGCGAGCCGCTCCATTTCACAACAGAGACACCCGATGAAATTGTGGAAAAGGCGAGGAACGCAGTGGAGGCATTGAATAAATTTAAGTTTTGACAAATCCTGCCATATATCTTAATAAATGACGTACTTGACCATGTAACCATCTGATCACACAAACAGCCGGACAATTCTGCCGGGGCAGCCGAATATGAGCAATATCCTTATTATTTCCAATGACCAGCGCGCCTTGGCTCTCGTCAACCATTTCCAGCCGCTTCTGGAGTCGCATATTTTTGCGGCTACGGACATCAACAAGGGGTTGAAGGAGTTCTTCGATAAACGTCCCGCCGTGGTATTCATTCAGGAAGAACTGGCGGGAACTACGGGAGAAGCCGTTGCAAAGCACATAAAAACCCTGTTGCGTCAGGAGTCTCCGAGACTCGTTCTGCTGCGGAATTCCTCCACTCACTATCTTCTCTCCCAGTCCAGCTGTGACGACTTTATCCCTCTTCCGCTTG
>DATEVI010000326.1:0-3784 GCA_035281865.1 Geobacteraceae bacterium
CGTCACCATGCGCATCGCACCACCATCACCGTCACATCGTCCGGCAGCGGTCCCCTCGTCTGCGTCAGTTCGACAAGCCTGTCAACCATCTGTCTGGCGCTCGACGTGCCGTCCAGATGCCCGGCCAGCACGTCGTTATTCAGCGCCAGTTCCGGCTTCGCGTCAACCAGCCCATCGCTGTACAGGACCAGGATGTCCCCTTTGGCAAAACTGACCTGTCCCTCCAGGAAGGTCTTCTCTCCCGGTATGCCCAATGGAAGACCGCGTGGATCGAGTGCTTCGACCGTCCCGTTTTCCCTGCGCAAAAATGCATAGCCGTGACCACAATCGACGAAGGCAAGGCTGCGGTCCGATGCTTTCAGTTGCCCATGGAAAATCGTCACGAAGCTTTCCGAACTTTCCAGATCCGGCAACAAGGAGTTCTCGGCCCTGAATAGCGCCTCTCCCGGCGGATTAAAGCGAGTTACCGTGCGAATGACGGCCCTGACCGTTGCCATGAGGATGGCCGCGGCCATCCCCTTGCCCATGACATCACCGATTGTGAGACTGAAGATGCCGGGAGATACCTCCAGCCAGTCGAAGAAATCGCCGCCGACCTGCTTGGCCGGAAGACAGCGGGCGGCGATATCGAAACCGGGGATGTGAGGATTGCTGCGCGGCAGGAGCTTCGCCTGGATCTCTGCCGCGTAGGTCAGTTCCAGTTGAAGCTGGTAACGGCGCATCTCGCTTTCCCGCAGTCCCTCTTCCGCCCTTTTCAATTCAGCCCGCTCTTCGGCTTCGACCAGGGCTCGCTTTACCGACGGCGCCAGCCGGGAGAGCCTGTTTTTCAAAACATAATCTGTTGCGCCGTTCCTGAGGGATTCGATGGCCGCCTCTTCCCCCAGTCTGCCGGAGACGAATATGAAAGGAAGGTCGGGATGTGTTTCCCGAACTATCGCCAGCGCGGTCATGCCATCGAAGGCAGGCAGAGCGAAATCGGCGAGAATCAGATCGAATCCCCCCTTTTCCAGCCCGGCTGCAAAATCTTCGCGTGTGGAGACAACCACCATTTCACAGTCGACTCCTTCATCGGCGAGGGTTGCCTGCACCAGTTCGGCGTCGCCGGGATCATCTTCAAGATGCAGAATGCGTAAAGGACGTTTCATGTATGCTTCACCATAAATCATTCCCCCCGCTTTTAGGCAGCGAAAACCAGAAAACGGCGCCGCCGTCCAGTGCTCCTTCGGCCCAGACCCTGCCGCCGTGCCTATGGATGATGCGCTGGACATTGGCCAGGCCGATGCCGGTCCCCTCGAACTCCTCGCCGCTGTGCAGGCGTTGAAACAGGCCGAACAGTTTGTCCACGTACCTCATGTCGAAACCGACGCCGTTATCGCGGACATAAATGAGCATTTCATCGGGACGGTCGGTGACCGCGCCGATCTCTATCCTGGCCCGGGCACGAGGTCGCGTGAATTTCAGGGCGTTGGCAATGAGATTGACCATCACCAGGCGGAGCAGCGCAGGATCTCCGGCCAACGTGGGGAGAGGGGCGATCTCCCAGGAAATATCCCTATCCTTCACTTCCGCCTGCAACTCTTCCAAGACCCCTTTCACCAACTGAGCGAAATCGATGTCGGTCTTTTTCATCTCAGCTCGACCTATTCGGGAAAAGGCCAGCAGATCGTCGATCAGGATTCCCATTTTTTGTGCCGACTCGGAGATCACATCCAGATAGTGCCGGCTCTTTTCATCCAGGGCGCCCAGGTCCCTCTTGTACAAAAGCTCCACGAAGCCGGTAATGTGCCGCAGTGGGGCGCGGAGATCGTGGGAGACGGAATAGCTGAATGCCTCCAGTTCCTTGTTGGCGACTTCGACCTGCAGGATGTTCTGATTCAACTCTATGTTGAGCTCATTTATCTTTCGCTCCGCCCGCTGGCGGTTCAACGCCTCGATAAACGCAACGGACACCACTTCCATGTCTTCCACATCGGCTTGGGTATATCCTGATTCCTTATTGGCCAAAGCGATCATGCCCGTAATTCCACCCATGAATCTCAATGGAACTCCTAGGAACGCCCTGATCTCCGGATGGCCCGGCGGTTTATCGACCGCCTCGGGATGGGACGCCGGATCATTGACTATCCAAGACCGGTTCTCAGTGAGCCCGATCCGGTTTATCCCCCTGTCCGGCATGTTTTTGAGCATCTCGACGGCTTCCGGCATGGGCACTTCACAGGCATTCCAGCCCGCTTCACTGAGAGTGGTCGTATCGAAATGCCCCTGCGGGTTCAGCTCACCGATGAAACCGATCTCGCTGCCCGTGAGCTCTTCGGCAACTTTGAGACAGATCCGCGCTACCTCCTCTTCAGTTTCGCAAGGCAGCGTTTCCGAGAAGACCCTGTTGATCGCCGTCAGCAGGGAAATCTTCTTTTCAGCCTGACTATACAGGGCAAGGGCCTTTTCCAGTTCCCTGACCTTTTCCTCAAGTTTGGTTGCCACAATATTGCTGTATTTCCTGAGATACTCTTCGTCTTCTTCTATCAACTCCACGTGACGGCCAGGCAGTGTCCTCAGCTTACACCCTTCGAGTACTTTCTGAAGTTCATCCCAGAATTCCTCCGGTTCTTTCGGCTTTATGATATAGGCGTCCGCCCCGATGGAGACGGCCAGTTCCGCCTCCTTATAGCCGGTGTACACGGCGGAGTAGAAGACGAACGGGATGGATTTCAGGTTTTCGTCCGTCCTGATGTATCTCAGCAACTGGAATCCGTCCATTCTCGGCATCAGGGCATCGGAAATTATCAGGGAGGGCCTGTGAATTTTCGCGAGTTCAAGCCCCTCCTCTCCGTCACGGGCATCTATGACGTCACACCCATGCCTTTCGAGGTAGTATCTTAAAATTTTGCGATCATCAGCGTTGTCTTCAACGATCAGGGTTTTCATGTCGGACTCCCGAACAGTGATTTCGCCGCTAGCCGCTAGCTGCCGGCCGCTGGATGTTTATTTATTATCGCCTGTATCTTCTCCACAATAGTCAAAGGGTCGATGGGCTTTTCAAAATAGCCGTTGCAGCCTGCCGCCAGGATCCTTTCCATATCACCGGCCATAGCATAAGAAGTTATGGCAATGATAGGCATCTTGTCATCCGCCGCCTGATTCCTTATGCGTCTGGTCGTTTCGATGCCATCTATGCCGGGCAGGTTGATATCAATAATGATGAAGAGGGGCCGCTCTTTAATCGCCAGATCAACGCCTTGTTCCCCGGTCTCGGCCGGGATAACCTCATAGCCGCTGTGCCGAAGCGCATAGGTGATGAGCCGCATGTTGTCCTTGTTATCCTCTATGACGAGTACCTTCTTCATTTGATCCTCATGGGTATTCTCAGCGCAAAGACACTCCCGCTGCCATAGGTGCTTTTACACATTATATCACCCTTTAGCACTTCCTTGACCAGTCTTCCGGTCAGATACAGGCCAAGCCCCGTGCCGGGAACAGCAGCCTTGTCCGGAGGAACAAGCCGGACAAAGGGCTGGAACAGTTTCGGCAAATCTTCTTCCCGAATGCCCGGCCCGGTATCTTCGATTGTGATTTCCACGACTTCATCCACCCGTCGTAAAGCGACGCGCACGGATCCCTTTTCCGTAAATTTTACCGCGTTGCCCAGCAGATTTATCACACTCTGCAACAGCCTCCTCCTGTCCGTTTTCATTGTCAGCCGGATTGAAGCCACATTCAGTGCGAGTCCTTTTCCCTGTGCTTCCTTGATCATCAGATTTACCGCTTCCTCGATCAGGTCTTGGAT
>DATEVI010000327.1:0-6508 GCA_035281865.1 Geobacteraceae bacterium
GTCCCGCAAGCCATTTGCGGAGAAGATCCGGCTTGCATACATCGGGGTTCCGCCCATCATCGGAGATCTCTACACTTTTCTGGAATCTAGAGGCGCGAGAGTTGTCTTCAATGAGACCCAGAGACAATTCTCCATGCCCTACGGCATATCCGACCTTGTCGAGCAGTACCGCGCCTACACCTATCCTTACGATATATTCGGCAGGCTTGAGGACATATACCAAGAGATTGAAAAAAGGGAAGTGGATGCGGTTATCCACTACGTGCAATCTTTCTGCTTCCGCCAGATCGAAGACATGGTCGTGCGGAAGAAGCTGCAACTGCCCGTTCTGACGCTGGAAGGGGACAAACCTGCCTCCCTTGACGCCAGGACAAGGATACGGATCGAGAGTTTTCTCGAAATGGTCGGAGAACGGCGATGAGAATCGGTATCGACCTGGGAAGCAGGAAGGTCAAGTTTGCGGTTGCCGACGGCGGAAAGATGACCAGGCTGGCTGAATACGATACACTGGGTTTTTACAAACGTTTCGGCAGGATTGTCGATGACGAGCTGACTTTCGACCTGTCGGGGACCGGAATGTTTGCCTCGAATGAACTCGCGGCGGCTTCCATTGTCGTTACCGGTTATGGACGGAATACACTGAACTGCAGAGGGGCGAAAGTGGTGTCTGAAATCAGGGCTCATGTGGCCGGGGCACTGTTTCAGACCGGACTGAAGGACTTTACCATGCTGGATCTCGGCGGCCAGGATACCAAGGTGGTCCACGTCCGCAGCGGGCGGCTTGACGACTTTGTCATGAACGATAAGTGCGCGGCCAGCAGCGGCCGCTATCTGGAAAACATGGCGTCAATTCTCGAGGTCAGCCTCGACGAGCTTTCTTCCCACTGGGAGGATCCCGTCAATCTCGACGCCACATGCGGGATATTCGGGGAGTCGGAGCTTATCGGGCAGATTCTCAGGGGGCACTCCGTTGCCCGGCTCTGCGCCGGAGTAAACCAGACTCTTGTCAAAAGGGTCATGCCCATGCTCAGGCGTTTCCCCTCAACTAACCTGGTAGTGACGGGGGGAGTGGCCCGTGACCGGGCACTTATCAGGCTCCTGGAAAAGGAAACCGGTCAACCGGTAATAGTCCCGCAGCATCCGCAGCACAACGGTGCCATAGGCTGCGCCGTCATGGAATGAGGTTTCCGATGCGCATTTCCGGAAAAGATTGGCTGTTCATTGCACTGATGGGCTCTGTCCTATTGATATTCATCCTCATCTCCGGCGAGGAGAAAACCAGCAAAATTCCTTACGACGATGCCCACCGTCCTTTTTACGAGACCCTGGAAAAAACCGGAAGCAAGCGTGAAGCGGAAAAGGGGTGCGAGAAATGCCATAACGACGGAAACATTCCCTTTCCCAAGGACCATCCCCCGAAAAACCGCTGCCTTTTCTGCCACAAAATGCAGCAGGTCAGGCAATGACAACCCTCAATCTTACCGGTGAAATGGAGAAACTGATCGGGGACATCGTTTTGCGGGCCCCGGAGTTGAGTCACATAGAGCCTTCGAGGGTACTGGTGTGCGTCGCCTCGACGCGGGGCGGAGGGGTTCACGGAACGTACGCGAAGATTCATCCGCTCCGTTTTCCCGGAGGGGAACGCACCATGGAGACGCGTCGCGGTCTGAAAAAAGTTGTCTATTCCATGCCGGACGTGACTTACAGGGGCATCGATATACTGTATGTCATCTATTTTCTGGTTCCCCGGTTTCTCAACCTCCCGCTGCGGGAGAAACTTATCACAATATTCCACGAACTCTACCATATATCTCCAGAATTCGACGGCGACATCCGCCGCTTTCCGGGGAAAAACTACGCGCACGGCAGTTCCAGGAAGAGGTACAACGCCCTTATGGCAAGCCTCGTGGAGGACTATCTGGGAAAGTTGGAGGATGCAGGCTTGGTGGACTTCCTGGAAGGCGACATGGCAGCGATACGTGCCAGACACAGGGTCATGGTCGGCCGAAAGTTTCCCGCGCCACGGCTGAAACGGATAAGCGGATAAGCGTCGAGGTGGAGGTGAATCACGCCTTTTGAAAAATCAGCCTTGCGGTGGGATTCCGGTCGTGGAGCCTTTCTTCCGGAAGGAATATCTTTCCCGGGAAGGCGCTGAAGATTGACTGCAGTTCGCCGGGTCGCAGCAGAAACTCCTTTTTATGGGTGGTCGGCACATAAGGGGAGTCCAGGATGCTGTCGAACACGATAACTCCACTTGGGTGGAGGGCGGCAACGGATTTGGGAATGAGATCCCGGAGCAGGAAGTTGAAGTTTATTATGAGGTCGTATGTTTCGGTAAATTCATACCCTTCCAGGTCCTGAATGCGGAAATCGATGCGCAGATTCTCCCGCTCCATCCATTTCATGGCCTTTCCCAGTCCTGCCTTCGATATATCCAATCCGGTGACATCGAAGCCCTCCCTCGCCAAAAAGATGCTGTTTCTTCCTTCGCCGCAGGCTATGTCCAAGGCCTTTCGTCCCGGTGCGAGGAGTTTCATTAATTCAATATTTTCAGCAAGATAAGGAGACGGGTCCGTGCCCAGGGCAAATTCCTCGCCTCTGAAGCGCTCGTCCCATTTTGTGCTGATTTTCAAGTCCTTGTCGTCATGCATGCGGCGGTTCTCCCCGGTTTCGACCCGGGCAGATGAACCTTTCCGGAACGAAGAATCAGTGTGGACTCCGGGCGTGGACTGCCCGAAGAATGGTTTCCGGTATTTTCCGTGAATCGGGGTTCGAGGTCAAGGGTTAATACTTCCGGGAGTGGTGGCCTTGAGGATTCCAGGCGTTCTTCGCTGGAGTGACGAAAGTACTTTCATATGGATGATCGTGCGAAAAAACCTGAGCTTTCGATAATTGTTCCCGCGCTTAATGAGGCAGGAACGATAGGAGACCTGATCCGCAATCTTGCGGCCCAGAAGGATGTGAATTTCGAGGTTATCCTCAGTGATGGCGGTTCTACTGACGGAACGCCTGACATGTTCCGGAAAGAGGCGCAAAATGCCTCTTTCCCTGCCAGAAGCATTCATATGGGAAGGGGGCGCGGCAGACAGATGAATGGGGGAGCCGAAGTAGCGAGCGGCGATTTCCTGTTGTTTCTTCATGCCGATTCGCTGTTCGAGGACCCGAATGCCCTGCGTAAGGCGCTGGATGCCCTTGGTGAAGCCATGCAGGCGGTCGGCCACGAAAGGGTTGCGGGACGATTTACCCTTCGTTTTCGCCGCCAGGACGGCACACCTTCGCTGTTTTATTACTATCACGAGTGCAAGGCCGGTCTGGACCGTGGTGAATGTATCCACGGCGACCAAGGTTTTCTGCTTCACCGGTCATTTTTCTCTTCGGTGGGTCCCTTCGAGGAAACCATTCCCATTCTGGAGGATACACGTTTTGCGGAAACAGTGCGAGGCAGGGGCACATGGATACTCTGCCCCTCGGTGATATTTACATCGGCTCGCCGTTTCGAGACGGAAGGATGCGCTGAGCGCGAAACGTTAAACGCGATGGTCATGACCTTGTCCGCGATCGGGCGGGCAGACTTTCTTGACGAGATGCCGCGTGTTTATGCGGTCCAGAACCGGGCCGGGCGACTGAGGCTTTATCCCTTTTTTTACAGGATACGCGAGTTGCTGAAGGCATTGCCGCTGCGGGAACGCATGCGCTTCTGGTACCAATGCGGTTGCCATGCTGCCGCTAACTCCTGGCAAATTGCCTTTTTCCTGGATGTTTGGCGAAATTTTTCCAAAGGGATACCGCCTGGAGAAGGACAGTTTCAATTGCTTCGGTGCTTTGACCGCTTTCTCGTCAAAGTTCCGGAAAACAGGTTGATCAGGATATCTGCCGCATCGCTCGTCTGGCTTTGGTTTTACACCATGCTCGTCTGCAGATATGTGCGGGAAAATACCCGGAGGGTAGGTACGCGCCATTTTTGCTGATGAATGGATAATGCCGAAAAAGCACGCTAAAGTGTCTTGCCCGGCGCCTCCTATGGCGCCTGCCTGCTCAGTTGCACGAAAGTGTCGATAATGTCGGCAATTTCTTTGTCCGGAGTAATGAATTCGACCCCGAATCCCGGCGGCATGGCCGGTTTTACAGGGTGCTTGCCGCTGTTTTGCCAGGCAACCTGTCCTCTTATGTTCTGCAGCACACAACCGCTTTCAGGAAGCGAAAAGGAGAGTTCGACAGGTGTTGCGGGCTCCAATTCATAATCCGTCGTCACGAATATGCCTCCGGTGCTTATGTCCGCGCTCACCCCGGAAAAACGCAGGTTATGAACCCTGAACTTCACAAGCGTGCTGCAGGAAACCCTTATCTCCCGGCGATCGATCCCTTTCAGAAACTTCCGCCCCTTGTCCAGGAACAGCCGCCTGCTTACCGGTTTGGTCAGGTAATCGTCGCAGCCGGATTCCCTGCAGAGCTGGATATCCTCCTCTCTGCCTGCGGAGGTGACCATTATCACCGGAATGGAACGCAATGCGGGGTCTGCTTTCAGAATGGAGCAACATGTGGGGCCATCCATCCGGGGCATGTTCAGGTCCATGTAAATCAGATCGGGCCGTTCCTTCCTGATGATTTCCAGCGCTTCAACGCCGTTTCCCGCGGTCAGAACCCGAACGGGGGACAGCTTGAGGAAGCTCTTCTCCAGCTCGAGGAAGAGTTTCGTGTCATCTACCAGAAGAATCTTGGGGGTTGGCATAATGGCGCACCTTTTAGTTGATTGGTTCTATTTCCGAACTCAATTTTACCGTGTGTCGGGACTATTTCAATTACGCTTGTAAAGCACTGCCGGCGGAAGGCATGTGGCTGCTCTCCACTGCCGTTACCACTCCATGCAGTTTGACAGCGGTCAGTATGTGTCTTGCAAACTTTGAGCCGATATCCATCAGGACCGGATGGCAAATCTCCGCTCGTGAATCATCACACTATCAGCCTGACGAATTCCGGAACGATGCTGATTTTCACCGGCGTCCGGCAATAAAAGTCGCCATCGATCTGTATCGGCTTATCCCCGGAAACGGTCAGCTCCCGTGCTCGGAAGGAGCTTATGCCCTCTCCGTGCGGACTTCTTCCTGTCAGCATTTTCAATGCCGCATGCAGGTAGCTTCGCCTTTTTGAACTCGATATGCAGACTGCTTCGAAAAGGGGATCAAAAAGGCTTGCCTCGGGAGCTATCATGAATTCTCCGGCATATTTGGAGCAGTTGCAGACTATGAGGCTGTGGCAGTTGCGTATCCCGTTCTCATCAGTTACTTCCATGAGGGTTTTGTCCCATCCGATTACGTGCCGGATGGCGGAAAGCACATAGGCTCCCTTTCCCAAGAACTTTTTTTCGCGGAACTGCACACCCTGAACGACGGAACCGTCAAAGCCGATTCCCGCCATGAGCAGGAAATACCTCCGTGCATCATCTTTTTCTATCAATCCCACCGAGACTGGGCGCGAATCGGCTTTGGCTATCCTTTGAAGCGCGTCTTCCAGCGAGTGGATAGCGAGTTCCCTGGTCAGCACATTTGATGTCCCGAATGGCAGTATCGCCATTGTCGCGGCACCGGGAGAAAGGCCGTTAAGAACTCCGTTTATGGTGCCGTCTCCACCGCCGACAATGATGAGAGGATTGGTTTTTTCCGAACATATGCGGCGGGCGATGACCGTGGCTTCGTCCAGATCGTGGGTGAAAAAGAGTCGGGGGGACAAGCCCCTTCCGTCGAGAAATGATTTGACCTGATCCGCTTTTTCTTCCGAATATGTACCTGACAACCGGTTTATTATGACTGCACAATCACCCGGCACAGCGTGCTCCTTGTTCTGCGGAAGTAGTTCCAAGATTAAATCATGAAGGGCACTCCGTGTAAAGGCATTGATTTTCATGAACGGTTTGTTTTGAATATTATCGGGGTTATGATACAGTTCTTCTTGCGGAATGCCGAAAAAATATCAACAAAAGGAGGGAATTATGGCGGAAAAGAAAGTTACGGTTCTGGCCCGATTCAAGGCAAAGGCGGGGAAAGAGGAGGCGTTGAAGCAGGCGATCACGGCATGCGTGGCGCCGACCCGTGCGGAAGCGGGGTGCATAAATTACGACTTGCACCAGTCTTCCGACGACAAGGTATCGTTCATGCTTTATGAAAACTGGGTGAGTAAAAAGGCACTCGACGAGCACCTGGAGATGCCCTATCTGGTGGAACTGAAGGCAAAGGCCGGCGACCTCTGCGCGGAGCCGATCGATATCGCGCTGTGGGAGATGATCAGCGAGCCCTGAAATTCGTGAGGGGTGAAGCTCTTAGTCTTCACCCCTTCCAATCCGTTATCCTATCCAAGAACCGCCTGTTTGAACGCATCGATTCCCATCTTCTCGACAATACGGACAAGACGTTGTTCCTTTTTCGGCTCCGCCTTGTACCAGTTGATGATTTTTCCAATGATATCAAGCACCTCTTCCTGCGTGGCGATTTCATCCGCGAACACGTCGGCGATG
>DATEVI010000328.1:0-24640 GCA_035281865.1 Geobacteraceae bacterium
CTTCCGTCATGAATCCCCGCATCTTCCGGTCAAAATAACTGATTCCTTCCCGCATGGTTTCGACCACGTAGTCGGGCAGCACCTCACCCAGATCCGTCTCGCGGACTCCGGGCAAATAGGTTGAAGCAAAAACCTTCCCACGGCCTTTTCCCAGAAAAGCCATCAGGTTTTGAGCCGGGGCACAATAGTTTCCTCCACCGGCAAGGAATGCCTTTCGTTCCCAGGTCCGCTGGAATTCTACTCCTGCAAGGGGACCCTGTCCATGAAAATCCTCCTCCCCGACCGGAACCACCAGGGCGCTGTTGGCGAAGGGCGCGTTACGCCTGTAATTACTCATTCCGTTGGTCACAACCATACCTTCTTCGGACGAACCGCCGACTACCACCCCCCCGGGGCACATGCAGAATGAGTACATTGAACGTTTCGTGCGCGGATTGTTGTAGGCCAGGGCGTAATCGGCCACAGGGAGCGCGGGATGCCCGGGCATCCCGTACTGAATGCGGTTTATCAGCTCCTGGGGATGTTCGACTCGCAGCCCCACGGCAAACGGCTTCTGCCGGAGCTGGACCGAGTGTCGCAGGAGCATTTCGTACGTGTCGCGCGCGCTGTGGCCCGGCGCCAGCACCAGGTGATCGCATGGTATCTGATCATGATCGTTGAGGACGGCCGCAACCAGACTGTCCGCACTGCGGATAATGTCGGTAAGCTTGTGCCGGAAAAGGATCTCAAAACCGGAGGCTTCGAGGCTTCGCCTTATTTCCAGAATGACGTGCCGGAGCCTGTCGGTTCCGATGTGGGGCTTACCCAGGTAGAGGATCTCCCTCGGGGCGCCGAATTGGACCAGCTTTCCCAGTACATATTCCATGTTCGAGTCCCGGACTCGCGTCGTCAACTTTCCGTCCGAAAAGGCGCCCGCTCCACCCTCACCGAACTGGACATTGCTCTCAGGATCGAGCATACCCCTGCTCCAGAACGACTGCACGTCCTGTAGCCTCTCATCCACCGGCTTGCCACGCTCGACAAGGGTGGCCGTCAGACCGAACTCCGAAAGCCTGATTGCGGCGAAAAGCCCGGCCGGTCCCATCCCCACGATGATGATTTTCCTGTCGCTGCCGATGCGGGGAAATGACTTCTTTTCCTCTGAAGCCGCCACCTGGACGTCAGGATCATTTCCAAATTTCTTGAGGAAGGCGGTCTCATCGCTGACAGAAAATTCAATGGTCCAGATATACTGGATGGATGATTTTTTCCTGGCGTCCAGAGATTTCCGGACAACCCGGAAATGCAGGAGTTCAGCGGCGCTGAGCGAGAACCTGCCAATCAGCTTTTTCCTGGCTGTACTCTCATCTTCTCTGAAATCGAGGGCGAAGTTGCGAAATAAAAGGGGCACGGGATGTCACCTTCAGCGGGTACCGGTCAACAATATTTTCCGGTCCAGAAGCTGTTCGACAATGATGACGACATCCAGAGGTTTGGTTGACTTGGGGATGTGAACTTTTGCACCCATCTCCGATGTTCGATGCTCATGGGCTTCTCCCCTGAACATGGAAGTCATCAGGATCATTACCGGGTCCTTCTCGCCCGCAAGCCGGGATATTTCGAGACAGGTGCTGACCCCTCCCATGTTGGGCATGATCAGGTCGCAGATGACCACATCGGGGGAATGTACCAGATATGCCTTGATGCCGGCTATACCATCGCCGGTTGTCGTTACCGAAAAACCGTTTTCCAGAAACGCATCCGACATCAGCTTGAGGAAAAAGGGATCGTCATCGATAATGAGAATTTTGGCGCGGCACTTTTCCATGAACACCTCTGGAGCGAGTCAGGGAATACTACAATAATATGGCGTGAAATGAAAGGGGAAAGGGTTCAGCGGGGCGTCTGGTCGGTCAAGGGCAACGATATGTTGAAAGCTGCCCCATTCCCTCCGGTATTCTCTACTGCTATCCTGCCATGGTATGTCTTGACAATTCGAAGCACTACCGACAGGCCGAGGCCCGTGCCGATCTTTTTGGTGGTAAAGAACGGATCAAAAATTTTATTGACATCTTCCTGCGGTATTCCTCTACCGGTATCAGAAACTTTGATGAATATATCCTTTTCGTTGTGATCGAGAAAGACCTTCAAGATTCCGCCATCGTGCATCTCGTCAATGGAATTTACAAAAAGATTGCTGAATATCTGCTCGATTTCCAGGGGGTCCGCTGCTATTGGCGGAGGAATCCGGCGAAAGTCACGCTCTACGCAGATTTTGTGCATCTCTATGCGGGATTTGAACAAACCGAGCGTGTCGTCAATTATTTTGTCAATTAGAACCTCTTTAATTTCAAACCTGGGACGTTTAACCGCATCAAGCAATTTACGCAGTATCCCGTCTATGCGGTTGATTTCCTTCATGATCTTATCCGTGTAATCGATCTTTTCAGGGTCGTCAAGGCCGCTTCTGATAAGCTGGGCAAAGAGCGATATGGAATTCAGCGGGTTTCTTATTTCATGGGCCATGCCGGCTGAAAAGAAGCCGAGAGTCGACAATTTTTCCGTCTGGATAATTTCCGCCTGGGCCTTTTGCAGCTCAAGTGTCTTTTCCTGTACACGGGCCTCTAGTTCGCGGTTCCATGCCTCAATTTCCCGTAAAAGATTTTCCCGTTCACGAAGCAACTCACGGTTTTTCAGCTCAACCCGTCGAATCTGCAGGACCTTCTGCACCCTGTCAATAAGGTCCTTATTGACAAAAGGCTTCAGAATATAGTCGGAAGCTCCGGCTTTCATGAGCTCCACCGCAATTTCCTCGCTCCCCTTTCCTGTAAACATAATCACATATGTATCAGGGTAGCGGCGCCTGATTTCCTTCAAGGCGGAAAAACCGTCCATCCCGGGCATCATGTAGTCTACAATCGCCAAGTCGGGCTTTTCTGCCTCAATTACGGTCAGAGCTTCCGGTGCGCTGGAGGCAACGAGTGCCCTAAAACCACGGTTCCTGAGCAGGACCGAAATCAGATCGAGATTTACCTTCTCGTCATCGACAACGAGAACAGTGTTTTGTTCCTGTACTGTCACCGTATTCATTCCTTGTGCTGCAACCTTGTGCTGCAATCATACGAAAGCATGTACATATGCAGACTTCACTATCAGAAAGATAAACTTCCTGCAACATGAAAAAGGCAGCCTTCAGCTGCCCTCAGTTGCCTTATGCCTGTCCTGCCCGTAACGCCTATGCGCCGGTTGCCGGTGGACGAACTGTCATGACGGGACAAAGAGCGTTTCTCACCACTCTTTCTGCAGTACTTCCGAAAAGAAAATGGTCGATTCCGGCCCTTCCATGGGTTCCCATCACAATCAGATCAGCATTTTCATCACCGGCCTTCTTTAGTATCTCTTCATACGGTATGCCCGAGGCGGTGCATTTTTCGTAGTTATCATAATTTTTCAATTTCTGGCTGCAAAACTTGTCCATCATTTTCTCTGCACTTTGTGTAATCTCACGCTCAATAGTATCAAAAGAAATGTGAGGCACGTAAAAACCTCGCAAGTCGACCGGTTCATTTATCACGTGAATCACAATGAGTCTCGAATTGAATTTTTCCGCAAGGGATGCAGCATAATCAAATGCATACTCCGAGGTCTCGGAGAAATCGGTTGCGTACAGTATTTTCTTGAATTCTTTCATGGCATGCCCCCTCTGCGTATTGTCAGGCAGGCGGATCGGTTTTTCGAGACCCCGTTAATGGACGGTTTCTGTCAATACTTTTTTCAGGATCAGCTTCAATTCATCAATTCTTACAGGTTTGTTTACATATTCGAAAGCGCCGAGATTCATTGCTTCAAGGTATGACTCAACACCACCGTATGCTGTTATCATAATAACATGCGTATTTGGATAGTTCCTGTTCAGTTCCCTGAGGAATGTAATGCCATCCATCTCGGGCATATTGATGTCCGTTACTATGACATTTACCTTTTGTCCGCGAAGATAATTCAGGGCTTCATAGCCGTTCGCCACACTGTCGACCAGAAAACCTTCCTTAGCAAGGAGCCTGCTCAGTGCGATACGTGCATTTTCCTCATCATCTACAACCAGAATTCTTGTCGCATTTTTTCCCAAGTCGGCACCCAAATTTCTGAAATCACACGAGCTTAAGTGTAGCATTGACACCTGACCTGTCAAGCTTCCGCACCAGGAAAATAGCTCTCCTGATCAACGTTGGCCTTTTCCGGCTTTCAGAACGACATGAGTTGTTTCTCCTCTTTCGCCGAAAGACTTCAATGTCTTGCCGTTAAGTTCGGCCTCGATACCTCCTGAATTACCGATGTCGAGGGTAAAACCCTTTTCGCCTTTCCACTCGATCAAATCTCCGGCTTTCAATTCATAATGCTGGGTAATGGCTTCATCTATCGCAATATCCAGCCAGCCGTCCTCAATGACCCTTATTTTAAGCACCAACCCGTTCGGGACGGCGGGAAGGGCAACCGGCAGTTCTCCGGCAAATTCTTCCTTAATTCTCTCAGTCGTCTCCGGCTCAGGAATATTTTCCGCAACTCCCGCAGCTTGTTCCTGAGGCAAAACCAGCCCTCCCGGTTTCACCGCCGGAGGAATCGCATCAGTCCGACTCCCGCTTCTATCTTTGACGAATGGGAAATTTAAAAGAAAGTAGGATGCAACGCCAGCCGCGACGAGAAAGGATGCCAGTACATACAGGAGCCGACTGGCCGGCAAGAGACGCCTTTTCTTGTCCTGAGCACTTTCTGTCGGGGGTTCAGGGTTGTCCTGATAGATGTCAACCCCTGAAGTTTCCTTTTCATACAAATGAACAATTTCATTTTCAGGGAGTTTCAGATAGGTGGCGTAGGCGCGGAGAAAACCTTTGGCATAGGCGACACTGGGGAGCCGGTTATACATTCCCTCTTCAAGTGCCTTCAGATATCCCTTCCCGATACGCGTAACCCGTGCGGCGTCATCGAGGCTTACTCCGCGGTTTCCACGCGCTTCCTTCAGAACCGCTCCAACAGGTTTCCACTTTTTTTCGACTTTGCACTGGTCAGTCAACTTGTCCTCTCACTTCAACCCTTCCAGATGTTCCCTGGAAAGGTAGCCGATCTCCAAGTCAGGCGCAATTCGAATCACTTCCAGAAATGAAGATCTGGCTGATTCGTTGTCCCTGGTTTTTACATAGGCAAGGCCAAGGTAGTAATGGGCCTTGGCATAATTCTTTTCCAGTGCCACCGCTTTTTTGTATTCGGCAATTGCAATCTCCGTTTTTTCAGTCGCAAAGTATACCCTCCCTAAATCAAGCCGAGCGATGGGATTTCCTGGATTTTGGGTGACTGCCGAACGGAAGATCGACAATGCCCTGCCATAATCTCCCTTCCCGTAATAGGCCCTACCCATATTTATCATGGCGGTTTCCTGGCCGGGGTAGAAAATATCGTCTGCTACTATGTTGAACTGTTGGGCGGCATCATCCCACCGGCCCATGGCAAGATAGTTCAGACCCAGATTGTTTTTCGCTTCGGTATAGTCGGGTTTCAGAGAAATCGCTTTCAGATATTTTTGTTCGGCCAGTTCATACTTATTTTTGCCGAAGTAGGCCCGCCCGAGGGAATTCAGCACCAACGGGTCATCAGGGGTCAATTTCTCCGCCTCCACAAGTTCTACGAGAGCGCTGGTGATGTTGTTCTCACCAAGAAAAGAGAGCCCCATCTGGTAATGATACAAGGCCTGCTTTCTCGAGGCCTCGCCTAATGCGCATGAAGAAAGTGTCAGAGCCGCACATAGAAGATACGGGAGCAGATATTTCATGTAAACCTCCTCTTTTCCGGAGCGTCAATCGGGGGGGGAAAACTGCTGGCCAGGACTTACGGGAAGCCTCCCATTTCAGGAAGTCCCTCAAAATGCGTCATCGCCTTCAAACCCCGGAAACGATCTTCAATTTCTTTGTAGGTGAGCTTTTTCAGTCTGTTCAGACTGAAATCCTCCACGGTAAATGAAGCCATCACGCTACCGAATATGATGGCCCTGCGTATCCCCTCTTCGGAAGTGTCAGCAGTGTTGGCGAGGTAGCCCATGAATCCTCCGGCGAAGGTGTCCCCTGCACCGGTCGGATCGAAAACTTCCTCCAGCGGATATGCAGGCGCGGCGAAGATGGAAGAATCAGTAAACATCAGGACTCCATATTCACCACGTTTGACGATCAGGGTCTTGACCCCGATATCCAGTAATTTTCGCGCGGCCTTTACCAGATTCGGTTCTTGGGAGAACTGTCGAGCCTCGGCGTCGTTAATTATCAGTATGTCGACGTTTTTGACGACATTTCGAAGAGCCTCGGGCTTGGAGGTTATCCAGTAATTCATAGTGTCGCTGGCGACGACTTTGGGACTGTTAACCTGGCTCAGAACTTCCATCTGCAGGTCGGGATCGATGTTCGCAAGGAAGATAAAGTCGCTGTCGGCGTACGATGAAGGTATTCTGGGCTTGAAACTCTCAAATACATTCAGGTGAGTTGCCAGCGTCTGCGCCTCGTTGAGATCGTATCCGTACTTTCCTTCCCATCGGAAAGTCTCCCCTGAATCTCTAACCAGACCCTGAAGGTCGATGGAACGGGATTGAAGAAAATCAACATGTTCCTGCGGGAAATCTTCGCCAACTACGGCGACCAGATTCACATCGGTGAAAAAACTTGCCGATGTGGAGAAGTACACCGCCGAACCCCCAAGCACATTCTGCACCTTGCCGAAAGGAGTCTCAATCGAATCAAAAGCTACTGAGCCTACCACAAGAATACTCATGTAATAATCTCCCCGAAAAAAAACGCGCCTCTTGTCTGCGAGAACCCGCAGTGACTGTCGCTATGGAAAATATTTTCCTATGATTGTGTCGAGTTTTGCCCTGCTTTCTTCCGAAATCATCATCCTGTCAGTGATAATCGCATACTGCAGAGCAGATGAGCAAGGGCATTCCCGCTGCGAAGAAATACGCGGGACGGCATTTTTTATAATGGTTCCGGCTGCGGCTACATTCTGCCGGATAATTGCCATGATCGCGTCTACCGACACATCGTCATGGGACTCGTGCCAGCAATCGTAATCGGTTGCAAGGGCCAGGACACCATAGCATATCTCGGCCTCCCGCGCCAGCTTGGCCTCGGGAATGTTTGTCATTCCGATCACGGAAGCGCCGATCGTGCGATACATATTCGACTCCGCACGTGTTGAGAAGGCGGGACCTTCCATGCAGATATATGTACCGCCGCGATGAGCCATCACGCCGGCTTCCCTCGTCGCACTATACAGGATATCGCTCAGTACTTCGCAGACAGGGTCAGCAAACTGCACATGCGCCACAATACCGTTACCGAAAAAGGTGTTTGCCCTTGTTCCGTTAGTGCGGTCGATAAACTGATCAGGGATGACTATGTGTCCGGGGGCGATTTCTTCCTTCATGCTGCCGACGGCGGAAACAGAAATGAGATGGGTAACTCCGAGCTTCTTCATTCCGTATATGTTTGCCCGATAGTTCACTTCCGTGGGGAGCAGTCGGTGACCTCTTCCGTGTCGAGGGAGGAATACCATTCTGACCCCGTCCAGAACGCCCGTGACGAATTCGTCCGACGGCTCGCCGAAAGGCGTTTCCAGCCTTAACCGGGTGATTCCGCTCAGCCCCTCCAACTCGTAGAGTCCACTGCCTCCGATTACCCCTACACAATGTTCTTCCATCATTCCTCCAAAAAATGCATTATAAGTGTCGATGGATCCGCTCCGCTTAAGCGTTAGAGAGGAAACCTTCTTGGACGCTCTAACTCGTCAACTTATCCTCGCTTTCCTCGTGTCTCCGCTTCAACGCTTTCCAACGGCCTCTCCAGCCTCCCCTTGAGCTGTCCACAGGCTGCCGAAATATCCCCTCCCCTGCTGGAGCGGGTAATAACCGTGATGTTTCTGTCAAGCAGGTATTTGTGGAAACGGTCGATCTCCGCCTGTTCCGGGCTTTTGTATACACACCCCTCGTATTCGTTGAACGGTATCAGGTTAACCTTGGCGGGGATACCGTGAATAAGTTTCACGAATCTCTTTGCATCATCAAGGGAATCGTTAACACCCCCTATCAGAACATATTCAAAGGTAATCATCCGTCTGGATGGCAGAGGAAATTTCCTGCATGCAGCAAGAAGCTGCTGAATCGGGTATTTCCTGTTAACCGGCATGATCCTGTCACGTTGCTCATCTGTCGTTGCATTAAGTGAAACTGCGAGGTTAACCGTTACGGACCTACCCAGGATTTCCATTTCGGGAACGAGACCTGATGTCGAAATAGTTACCCTTCGGTTGGAAAACTGTAGTCCGTCGGGACTTATTAGGACCTTAACCGCTTTTATGACGTTCTCCAGATTCGCCAGTGGCTCGCCCATACCCATGAAGACTATATTCCTGATATCCTGTGTGTTTTTAACGGCACACACTTGATTGATTATCTCCGCGCAACTTAGGTTGCGCTCCAGCCCGAAGCTGCCGGTCAGGCAGAACCTGCAGCCCATCGCACAGCCAACCTGACTGGAAACACAGAGAGTATTGCGGCCTTCATCGGGTATCAGAACTGACTCGACACAAGCTCCGTCAGCTAGGCGAAACAGGTACTTCCTTGTCCCGTCTGGCGACGATTCCTCGACTTCCGGGCCAAAAGTGGTCACAAATGCACGGCCGGACAGATCATTCCTGAAATCTTTTGAAAGATTGGACATCTGGTCAAACGTGGTTGCGTTCTTCTGGTATATCCATTTGAAAATCTGTTTCGCCCGGTATTTTTCCTTGCCCAAACCTTGAAGAAAATCTTCAAGCTCTTCAAGGCTTAAGTTTTTTATATCTACTTTGTTCATGTCCAAGATATGAAAAAGCCCTTCATTGGGAAGGGCCGCTCTATTTTCTATTTCGCCCTATTGAGCAAGCTCTAATTGACTGAAAAAATATGGTATCTCGAATGCCGCGGATTCCGATGAATCCGAACCGTGCACACAATTTTCCCCGATGCTCAGGCCGAATGCCTTCCTTATTGTTCCCGTCTCCGCTTCTGCAGGGTTCGTCGCGCCCATGAGCCTGCGCCATTCAGGAACGGCGTTCCCTTTTTCCAGAACCAAAACAACAACAGAACTCCTGGACATATATGCACAGAGGTCGTTGAAAAAAGGTCGTTCCCTGTGAACGTAGTAAAAACCTTCCGCCCCTGACTTGCCAAGACGAATCTTTTTCATTCCCACTATGGTAAAACCGGCAGACTCGATTTTTTCCAAGATTTTGCCGGTGATATTTCTTTCAACCGCATCGGGCTTTATTATCGCCAAAGTCCTGTTCACTATTTCCTCCAGATGGATGGATTTGCCTCTAACCTAGCGTTTTTTGATAACATTCGTCACCCGGATTGTCAAGCGGATTTGTACACGCGCACAGTATCCTGCAGTTGCCTCTGAGACAATTAAGAATGTCAGGTTTTACGCATAAAAAAAGCCTACAGACAAATCTGTAGGCTTTTCATCCTGTTGAAAGGAAGGCAAAGTGCCGATTACTTTTTCTCTTCAGGAGCTGCAGGTGCAGGAGCCTGAGCAGAAGTCATCGGAGCCTGAGCAGGAGCAGCAGCTTCGGGAGTTGCTTCAGGTGCGGGAGCTTCTTCCTTCTTTTTGCAGCCGGCTGCGAAAGCCAGAGCAATGATAAGGCACAGAGCTAACGAAATCAGTTTTTTCATGGACGTTATCACCTCTTTTCTTTTTTGAATACCAAATCCGCGCATGGCGCGTGGTTTTTTAACAGCAAACAAGTGGCGAATATACTAGCTTTGGACGAAATGTCAAGATTTTTTTGGCTCATTTACAAGGTTTTTAAACCCTGCTTTTTGGATGGAATGGATAAAATTTAATTATTCCGATATTTTGAATAATATTGAGCATATTGTATTCATTTTTACCTCTTATAGCTCCTTTTTCCCCGATGTATGAAAAAAACTGGCTGCGCCCGGTTAACCCCTAGGCGAAAGGTAATTGCGCCATTTGTCAATGATTACCCTTATTGTCCACAAAAATTCCTTTCACCTGATGACGGAATTCTGCCGGATATGCAAAACAGGAAAAATGGTGTATATGAATTGAAAGAAAAAATGAATCATGGGGAGGGCGCGTGAATAAGTGTCTATCGTCTGCGGAAAAGGAAAAACTCATTAGCATCGCAAGGGAATCCATAATCAGCTTCATCAACGAACGGCCGGTTCCGGATTTTGATGTAAAAGAAGAACAGCTCCTGGCCGGACAAGGATGTTTTGTGACGATCAAGCGTGAGGGAAAGCTGCGTGGATGCCTCGGCCAGTTTACCTCGGATCGTCCCCTTCACCAGCTGGTCAAAGACATGGCCATCGCAGCGGCAACACGCGATCCCCGATTTTACCCTATGGGATGTGAGGACCTTGAAAGCTTTGAAATTGAAATATCAGTCCTTTCGCCCCTGAAAAAGATAGAATCGATCGAAGAGATCGAGGTTGGCAAACACGGGCTGTACATTGAAAAAAACTTTTACCGGGGCGTCCTGCTTCCCCAGGTGGCCGTAGAGCATGGATGGGACCGAAATACCTTCCTGAGCCAGACCTGCCAGAAAGCTGGTCTGGACAAAAATGACTGGAAGGAAGAAGCGGATATTTACACTTTCATCGCAGAGGTTTTTGCGGAATCATGAACTTTCGCACAATCTATCTTCCCGCCCCTGCGGCAAATTCTTCGAGCATATCGGTGGTCACGGATTTGGGCCGTTCAATGGGATAACCCAGTGCACGGTCCCAGATTATGTTGGCCAGGACTCCGAGAGCACGCCCTACCCCAAACAGAACCGTATAAAAATCATATTCGGTAATCCCGTAGTACCAATGAACCACACCGGACTGTGCATCCAGATTAGGCCACGGATTCTTTGCCTTGCCGTGCTGCTTGAGGATATCAGGTGCGACTTTGTAGATCATTTTGACGATCTCGAACAGCTCATAATCGGGCAGATGCTTCTCGCAGAATCCCATAAGGGCCGTAAATCGGGGATCGGTTTTTCGCAGCACGGCGTGACCGTAACCCGGGATCACCTGGCCGCTGTTGAGTGTATCCCAAAGAAATTTCCTGAGGTCCTCCTCGGTGGGCACCTTTCCGCCCAAGTGATGCAGCACGTCCTGTATCCAGCGGAGCACCTCCTGGTTCGCCAGGCCGTGCAGGGGGCCGGCAAGGCCGTTTATCCCTGCGGACAGACTATAATACGCGTCTGACAGTGCGGAAGCAACCAGATGAGTGGCATGGGCGGAGACGTTCCCCGATTCGTGGTCGGAATGGAGGATGAAGGTCATGCGAGCAGCATCGTCATAAGGCCGGGGAATACCCATCATGTGCGCAAAATTGGCCCCCATATCCAGGTATTTGCCGGGAGCAATGATCGTATCGGAGCGGTACTTCATCCGGTAAATGTATGCGGCAATAGCGGGAAGGCGTGCGACGAGATTGCTGCAGTCTTCGTACATGGAATCCCAGAAATCGAACTTGCTCAACCCCTCCGCATACTTCTTTGCAAAGATCGACTCGCGCTGCATGGCCAGGACGGCAGAGGAAAACATGGTCATGGGATGGGTGTCGCGGGGCATAGCCCGCAGCACATCAAAAACATACTGCGGAACCTGGGAGCGAAGGCTGAAGTCTTCGACAACGGACAGCGTTTCCACCATTGTCGGTACCTCTCCGGTAAGAAGGAAATACCAGAAGCCCTCCACATAGGGGTATTCACAACCGGGGACGTGGGGCAGGTCCGCGAAGGTTTCGCCAATAGTCTTTCCCCTGAAGCGGATCCCTTCGAACGGGTCAAGATATGAAATATCCGTAACCAGGCATTTTACGTTGCGTACGCCTCCAATGCATTGGCCTATGGTCACCTGGTCGATTACAACATCTTTATAATCCTTGATCAATTTTGTCGTTCTGGAACGGTGGGCCTGTATCTTGTCAAACAGCTTTTCCTTCAGTGTTTTCATCCGGCGGGTCTCCTTCCCCTCAAAGGCTCTCCAAAAATTTTACATGAGCCTGAAATTAAATGCACATATCACATGTCGACTTCTGTTTCATGCCCGATATTGCACAGCCGTCATACGATTACAAGTTCCTGATTTGAACAGGTCAGTTGTTCAAGACCGCTTTCCGACAGGAAAAAGGTATTTTCGACGCCCACGGCGCCGACATCCGGAAAAACCAGTTTCGGCTCGAAGGCAAACACCATTCCGGGCTCCATGACCATCTCACTGAATCCCCGGGCAAGAAATGGATATTCGTCGATCTCAACTCCGATACCGTGCCCGATGAAAGAAACCTGGGCTCCTTTGTATCCCATGAAGTGATCGCGGTACCCTCGCTCAACCGCCAATTTCAGGCAATCATTGTAAATGTCGCCCCAAACCGCTCCGGGCCTCACCAGTTCCTTCATCCTCTCCTGCACCGAAAGCATGTCTTCATATCCGGTCATGAGGCGGTCGGAGAGTCCCCCTAAGGCAAACACGCGGGTCTGATCAACTAGATAGCCGTCGACACTACCGGCAAAGTCTATAATGATCGGCTCGTTGCGGCTGATTTTCCTGTTGCTTGCACCCTGACCAAAGCATGGGCTGAGTCCCACGCCGCCGAGAGGAGTGTCGGTATAGGCGGCAACGGCACTGTCCGGTCCGCAAAGGGTATGTCCGAACAACATCTCTCCATTGAAGACACGCATCCTGATAATGCCGAGATGCCCCTCAAGCCGGGCCGTGTATTCCAGTTCCGCCGCAATTTCCAGGTCGGTTGTTCCCTCCCTGACAACCTCGCGAGCCCGGCGATAAACCATATCCACCTGTCGGCCGGCGTCCCGCATGATGTCTATTTCGTAGGGAGATTTTATCATCCGCACCCTACGAATCAAGGGCGCTGCATCGCACATTTCGGCTTCCGTAAAAACCTTTCCATACCTCTCGAAAAACGCCACCGGAAGCACATCGAATTCCATCCCGACCCGCTTTGGTTTCCGATAACCGTATCGGGAAATGATATCGGGTATTTCCCGCATCGAAGCAAAAGGGACGATTTCCTGAAGAGCGGATTCTCTCACAGCTCGCTGAAAGTCCCTGCGCACCATGTAAACCGGGTCGCCTTCGACTGGAATGTACAGATTCCCGGATTGGATCGTACCGGTAAAATAGAAGAGGTCGGCATTCTGCAGAATAACCACCGCATCCAGGCCCTCGGCGGCCATAAGCTGCTGAAGTCTTCGGCATCGTGCATCAAGTTCGCTTTTTGGTGTCAAACGCATCGAATCCCTCCCATCCTCACTCCTCACGCCGTTTCTCCGGCATCCTCCAGTTGCAGCTCTCGTATTGCCATTTCGCGGAGCTTGAATTTCTGGATCTTGCCGGAGGCCGTCATCGGGTACGAATCGACAAACTTTACAAACTTGGGAACCTTGTAGTTGGCAATCTTGCCGCGGCAAAACTCCCTCACTTCATCCCCTGTCAACGCCACGCCCTGCTTTAGCTTGACGGCGACCATGACCTGTTCACCGTACTTGCGATCTGGAACTCCATATACCTGGACGTCCGAAATTTTCGGATGCGTGTAGAGAAATTCCTCTATTTCACGCGGATATATATTTTCTCCACCCCGTATGATCATATTCTTCATGCGACCAGTGATCTTGCAATACCCGTTTTCATCCATCACCGCCAGATCACCAGTGTGGAGCCAGTCGTCCTTGTCGATAACCTTCTCGGTCTCTTCGGGCATCTTGTAATAGCCTTTCATGACAAGATACCCTCGTGTACAGAGTTCACCCTGTTTGCCCGGAGGGAGGACAGCACCGGTTTCGATATCCACTATTTTGACCTCGACATCCGGAAGGGCCCTGCCGACCGTGCTCACCCTGAGCTCTATCGGATCATCAGTCCGTGTCTGGGTGATGACCGGCGATGATTCCGTCTGGCCGTAAGCAATGGTTATATCCGTCATGTTCATTTCCCTTACGACACGCCTCATTACCTCAATCGGGCAGGGAGAGCCGGCCATAATCCCTGTCCGCATGCTGGAAAGATCGAATTTTTCGAATTCGGGATGCTCCAGTTCGGCGATGAACATGGTCGGCACCCCATGCACAGCGGTGCAACGCTCCTTTTCCAGAACCTGTAAAACCTTAAGCGGGTCGAAGGTTTCAACAGGTAACATGGTGGTGCCGTGGGTAACGCACGCCATGACGCCCAGCACACAACCGAAACAGTGGAAAAAGGGAACAGGAATGCAAAGCCGGTCATTCTCGGTGAATTTCATGCATTCGCCGATATTGAAGCCGTTATTGATTACATTAAAGTGGGTAAGCATTACCCCTTTCGGGAAACCGGTGGTTCCCGACGTGTACTGCATGTTGATGACATCGTGGGGAGACAGGCCGCTCTCCGCTTCGGCAAGTTCGGCGTCGGTAACATCTTTGCCCATCGCGACAATGTCGGAGAAATTGAACATACCCGCAGGGTTGTCGGAACCGATGAAGACCACCTTCTTCAGAAAGGGCAGCTTTTCACTCATGAGCTCGCCCGGTACGGCATTTTTCAATTCCGGAACAACTGTGTTAAGAATCTCGGGATAATCCGACTCCTTGAAGCATTTCACCAGGAACAGCGCACTTGAATCAGACTGATGGAGGATATACTCCAGTTCAGCGGACTTGTAACTTGTATTTATGGTAACAAGAACAGCTCCAATCTTCGCAGTGGCAAACTGCAGGATAACCCATTCGGGGACATTGTTGGCCCATATGGAAACGTGGTCCCCCTTTTTCACGCCCATGCGCAACAGACCTTTTGCCGTCCGGCGGCACACCTCGTTGAACTCACTGTAGGTATAGCGCAAACCACGATCCATGTAGACCAGTGCCTCATTGTCCGGAAAGCGTGCCGCAATATGATCAAGCAGTCCCCCTACCGTAAAACCGAGCTGTTCCGACATGCCGTAACCTCCAAATATTATTTAAAACACATCAAACCACTATTATTTTAACCTATTGATTTAACGGGAGTTTTATGAATTAACACAGCGTAGACGACAAGTCAAGAATTTAGAACAGGGTATTATTTTCCTTTTGGTCTCACCGCAGCCCCGACCGATCCGGGCATAATAACTATTAAAACAATGATATTACGCATTACGGATTTATTAGTCGTCTGCGCGGAAAATACTGCTCGTTCGAGTCGATTTTTGCCTGCCCAAAACTTGGGCAATCTGCTATTATGTGTGGTATTATTCACCGTTTCGTAACAGATAACATTATTTTCCACAAGACTATCCACAGTTGCTGTGGAATGCTCCGGATTTGCCTGTTACTACAGGTATTTTTACGCCGTTGTAACATACTTGCAATATTGTTCGATTAGAATCGTCCACAATTGCCCGCAGACCGGACGATGAAGGATTTCGATACGGAACGGGAATAACCCGCACGCAGGAGGCCGCCTAATGAAAACAGTTCTCGTAATAGAAGATGAGAAGGACCTCGCGGACCTGATCTCCTTCAATCTGGAAAATGAGGGATATCGGGTGGTGACCGCCATGGACGGCACAGCGGGCCTGGAATCCGCCCGTAACAGTCTGCCCGATCTCATTCTTCTTGACCTGATGCTTCCCGGCATTACCGGAATAGAGATATGCAAGATTCTCAGACGGAACGAAAAAACCTCAAAAATCCCCGTAATAATGCTCACCGCAAAAAGCGAAGAAATCGACAGGGTCGTCGGATTCGAAGTCGGCGCGGACGACTATGTGGTCAAGCCGTTCTCAAACAGGGAACTCATGCTCCGCGTCAAGGCGGTATTGAGACGGGGAGAACAGGACAAGCCATCGGACAAGGTCATCAGGATCGGCGACCTTTCCATAGACACTTCGCGGCATCAGGTGACCTCCGCAGGCGAGGAAGTCATCCTCACCACCACCGAATTCAAACTTCTCATCAATCTCGCGGAAAGACTGGGACGGGTTCAAAGCCGCGATGTCCTCTTGAAAAACGTCTGGGGATATAACTATATCGGCGACACCCGCACTGTAGATACCCACATAACGAGACTACGAACCAAACTGGGAGAGGCCGGAGAAATGATTAAAACCATCAGGGGCTTCGGATACAAGATGGAGGCGCCGTGAAACTGAACATCCGCTGGAAACTGGTCGCATCCTATCTTGCCCTGGTCTTGATCATGGCCGCCGTGCTTTACGGATATCTCAATCATACGCTGGAAAAAAACCTGCGCCAGGACGTGAAAGACAACCTGTTCAACGAGGCCGGGCTGGTAAGGCTCATGGCGGAAAAAGAAATCTCGGATATCCATCGGGATGCCCCGTCTCTGGCAGACAGAGCCGGTAAAACGATCAAGGCACGGGTCACCATTATCGCCCGAAACGGCCGGGTTACGGGTGATTCGGAAGTCGGTCCCGGAATGATAGGCAAGCTGGATAATCATGGCGACCGGCCCGAGATTGCAGCCGCCCTACAGCATGGTTCGGGAAGTTCCTTGCGCTATTCCACTACCCTTCAAACGCACATGCTGTACGTGGCCCTGCCCTTTGCAACGAAAACGGGGGAGACCGGCGCCGTGCGACTCGCCCTGCCCCTCTCGCAGGTCGAAAACGCACAATCGGAGCTTCGTAAGGTCCTCGCCGCGGCAGTAGTGCTGGCATTTCTTTGCTCGCTGCTTTTGGGTTATATATTTTCAAACATTACAACACGACCGCTCAGGACGATAGCCGCCGCCGCGGCACGCATCGGCAAAGGGGACCTTGGTTTTCGCATCCCTGTAACCGAAAAAGACGAAGCCGCGGGACTGGCGGCGGTCATGAACGACATGGCCATCCAGCTGGAAACACAGATGACCCGCATTTCCACTGAAAAGAGTCGGCTCGACACAATTCTCAGCAGCATGGGAGAAGGAGTGATGGTCACCGACATCAACGGAACGGTGACACTTGCAAACCCATCCTTCAGGACTCTGTTCTCCCTTGGCGAATATGTGGAAGGGGAATCGCTCATCGAACTCACCCGTCAGCCGGTTTTGCACAATGCCCTGAGAAAGGTTCTGGACGCGGGCGAAGAAATCCTCGAGGAAATCACCCTTCAGCCTCCCGAGGAAAAGACCATTCTCACCCATTGGGTTCCCTTGCTGGCAGGGGGATCAATGACGGGAGTAGTCGCCGTATTTCACGACATCACCGATCTGAAAAGGCTGGAAAAAATTCGCAGGGATTTCGTGGCAAATGTGTCCCATGAACTTCGGACCCCGGTGGCCGTCATCAAGGGTTATGCCGAAACGCTCATAAGCGACGGGCAGAAGATGGACCCGGAAAGGGTGGCCAGCTTCAGCAAAATCATCCATAACCATGCCGAACGCCTCACAATCCTCATCGGTGATCTTCTCACCCTTTCCCAACTCGAATCCGGAAAACTTGAGCTGAACCTTCAGCCGGTAGTCATCCAGGGCGCCGTAAACCGGGCATTCAGCCTGCTGGAGTCAAAGGCGAAAGAAAAAGAAATCACCATGCGGCAGGAAATCGGTCATGCGGACACACCGGTACTGGCGGATCTGGGCAGACTGGAACAGGTATTAATCAACCTGCTCGACAATGCGATCAAGTACACTCCGCAAAAAGGCTGCATAACGGTATTCACCGAGGACTTCGGAAACAGGATACGTGTCAATGTATCCGACACGGGAATCGGCATCCCGGCAAAAGACCTGCCCAGGATATTCGAACGTTTCTATCGCGTGGATGCTGCCAGAAGCCGTGAACTGGGGGGGACCGGGCTCGGCCTTTCCATCGTCAAGCACATCGTTCAGGGCCATGGCGGCGCGGTATCGGTGGAAAGCGTTCCGGGCAAAGGATCGACATTCGCCTTCATACTCAGGAAGGCTTAGGGCTCGTCGCCGGTAATTCACCGGTAAGCCCTCAGGAAACCACTACTCCACCCGACGTCACGACTCCATCGCCTCCTCCCCCTTCAGACGATTCTCCGTTACCTCATCCCGGAAGCGTGAAATACTGACTCAGATAAATACCGTCGTGGTGCACGTAAAGCAAATCCCTTTCCTGAATTCTCAGTTTCTGTCTCCATCCCAGTGGAATTGTAACATGAGCCGTCTATAATTGTTGTAGTGGAGTTCTCGCCACGCACCGAAGGGGAAGAGATGTAAGAGTTCAGCAGATTTTAGCACTTCCGTAACACGGCTGTAACATTTCTCCCACTATAATCCACGGAGAAATGTAATTAAAAAAAGGAGGTTCAGATGTTCAAGAATTTGTGCAAATCCATAGTGGTCCTTTCCGCTCTTGCCGTTACGGCAATAGCCGGCCAGGCCTCTGCCGAGACGCTGATCAACGGCGCAGGCGCAACCTTTCCGTACCCGCTCTACTCGAAATGGTTCAGTGAGTACGCAAAGATCGATCCTTCAGTCAAGTTCAACTACCAGTCAATCGGCAGCGGTGGTGGTATCAAGCAGATTACGGCCCAAACGGTCGATTTTGGCGCGTCCGACAAGTTTCTTACCGATGCCGATCTGGCGAAGGCCCCGGGCAAGCTCCTGCACATCCCCACGGTAATGGGCGCGGTTGTCGTAACCTATAACCTCCCCGGCATCGGCAAGGGTCTCAAGCTCACCCCTGATGTCCTGACCGACATCTACTTCGGCAAGATCACCAAATGGAACGACCCGAGAATCGCCTCCGTCAACAAAGGAATCAATCTCCCCAATAGTCCAATCGTCGTCGTACATCGCTCCGACGGCAGCGGCACAACCGCGATCTTCACCGACTACCTCTCCAGCGTCAGCGCCGATTGGAAGAGCAAGGTCGGCATGGGCGCTTCCGTAAACTGGCCTGTAGGTCTCGGCGGCAAGGGCAATGAAGGGGTCGCCGGACAGGTCAAGAACATTAAGAACAGCATCGGCTATGTTGAACTGGCCTATGCCCATGAAAACAAGCTCCCCTACGCTTCCATGAAAAATTCCAGCGGCAGCTTCGTGGAGCCTTCCATCAAATCCACCAGTGCTGCAGCCGCCGGAGCAGCAAAGAATATGCCTGCCGATTTCCGCATTTCCCTGGTAAACCAGCCCGGCAAAGGCGCCTACCCCATCGTCGGCTTTACCTGGCTGCTCGTTTATCAACAGCAGAAAGATCCGGTCAAAGGTAAGAAGCTGGTCGAGTTCCTCAACTGGGAACTGAAGAAGGGCCAGAAAATGGCTTCAGCAATCCTCTACGCTCCGCTGCCGGACAATGTTGCAAAAATGGTGGAAAAGACCGTCAAATCCATCAAGTACTAGAACTGGTCGGAAAAGAAAAGACGGAAAACAAGCGTGAGACACGCAATCTCACGCTTGTTTTTTTAAGCCATTTATGCAATCTATAGATCACTTGCCAAGGAGGCCGGCAAACCTTGCCGGCCTCTTCTGAGTCTGGAAGAAACATGAAAAACGATAATTGTGCAATCGAGGCGGGGGCCGGGTCGATAGTGGAAACGGGATCATCCTTACAGAAAATGAAGAAAATGTTGAACGGTGACTTCATCTTCAAAGGCATTACGGTCTTCTTCGCTTTCAGTATAATCCTCATCCTGCTCCTAATGCTCTTTGAGATGACCAGTCAGAGCCTGCCCTCCATCCGGAAATTCGGCTGGGATTTCATCTACAGCAGTCAATGGGATGCCGTGACGGAAGAATTCGGCGCCCTTCCTTTCATCTTCGGCTCCGTGGTATCCTCGATCCTGGCGCTTCTTCTGGCGACTCCCCTGAGCGTCGGCGCGGCAATATTCCTTACCGAGATCACTCCCCGAAAAATCGGAGGGATAATCTCTTCCCTGGTCGAATTGCTGGCGGCAATCCCCAGCGTCATTTACGGACTATGGGGCGTTCTGGTCATGGCACCCTGGCTGCAGAGAACCGTGCAGCCCTTTCTGATAGAGCATTTCGGCTCACTTCCCTTTTTTCAGGGAGCTCCTTACGGGGTAAGCATGCTTGCCGCGGTCTTGATCCTGATGATCATGGTTATTCCCATCATCACCTCCATAACCAAGGAAATCCTCATGGCCGTGCCCCAGAGTCAGCGCGAGGCGGCCATCGCCCTGGGGGCCACCCGCTGGGAGATGATTCGAATGGCCGTGCTCCCCTATGGGCGCTCCGGAATCCTGGGATCGGTCATCCTCGGGCTTGGACGGGCAATCGGAGAAACCATGGCGGTAACCATGGTGATCGGGAATACCCCGCAGATATCATTATCCCTCCTCAACCCGGCCTACACCATGCCGAGCGTGATAGCCAACGAATTCGCCGAGACGACTTCCGACATGCACGCTTCGGCTCTCATGGAAATCGGCCTCATACTGCTGGCAGTTACCCTGATCATTAACATAATCGCCCGGTTTCTGGTTTGGAGTGTGACCCGCGGTGAGAGCAGAGGGGGGATGATCCAATGACCGGTGTAAAACTGCGCAAAGCGAAAAACGTGCTCATGACCTTGCTGATGCTTGCCGCAACAGCTGCGATACTTTTTCCCCTCGTCATCATATTTGCGCATATCGTCAAGATGGGATTCAGCTCGATCAGCCTCGACTTCTTCCTCCACATACCGAAACCGACCGGAGAAACCGGCGGTGGAATGGCAAACGGAATGCTCGGTTCCCTGGTCCTGATCGGCATGGCTTCCGCCATCGGGCTGCCTATAGGTATCTTCGGCGCCATATACCTCTCCGAATACGGAGGCGGGCGAATATCGAAAGTAATCCGTTTTGCAGCGGACGTGCTGAACGGTATCCCGTCGATAATTACAGGCATGGTCGCCTATACCCTCATAGTGGTGCCGATGAAAGGGTTTTCAGCATTCGCGGGCGCGGTGGCGCTCGCCCTTATCATGACGCCGATAGTCCTGCGAACCGCCGAGGAACAGCTGAAACTGGTCCCCAACTCGCTGCGTGAAGCCTCACTGGCGCTCGGCGTGCCCCTCTGGCGAACGACGTTCAAGGTCACCCTGCGGAGCGCCATGACGGGTGTCATGACCGGCGTACTCCTGGCAGTCGCACGCATTGCCGGTGAAACGGCGCCCCTCCTCTTCACCGCGCTGGGGAATATGTTCTGGAGCAAGAAACTCACCGAACCGATCGCCGCCATGCCTCTCCAGATATTCAACTTCGCCATTTCTCCCTACGAGGACTGGCACCGTCTGGCCTGGGCCGGGGCACTCGTGCTCGTAACACTGATGTTCACCATCAGCCTGGCGACCCGGTATTTCAGCAGGCAAAAATATTGACGGCTGATGAAGAAGACAAGGTGGCTGCGCGCCATTTCAACGGCGTGTTTAACCAAAAATACCGCGCATGACGCATTTCAGAGGATTTTATGGGTACAAAAATCAAGCTTGAAGATATGAATGTATACTTCGGTAATAACCGGGCCGTAAAAGACGTCAGTATCGATTTCCATGAGAACATGGTTACCGCCATCATCGGACCGTCCGGGTGCGGCAAATCGACCGTCCTACGCGCCATGAACCGGATGCACGACATGATTCCGTCCGCCCGTGTAACCGGAAAAATAATTTTCGACAATGGCGACATTTACGACAGAAATGTCGACCCGGTCGCTATACGACGAAGAATCGGCATGGTCTTCCAGAAGCCGAACCCCTTCCCTGCCATGTCGATCTACGACAACGTCATCGCGGGATACAAGCTTGTGGGCAGACTGAAAAGGCAAGATGCGGACGAGACCGTCGAGGAAAGTCTGAAGCGGGTAGCCCTATGGGATGAAGTAAAAGACCGGCTCAAAAAAAGCGCCATGGAACTCTCCGGAGGACAGCAGCAGCGGCTGTGCATAGCCAGAACCATCGCCGTAAAACCGGAAGTGATTCTAATGGACGAACCCTGTTCGGCACTTGATCCGATTGCAACGGCAAAGATAGAGGAACTCGTCAACGAGCTGAAGGAGCAGTATACCGTCGCAATCGTCACCCACAACATGCAGCAGGCGGCCCGTGTTTCCGACTATACTGCCTTCCTGTACCTGGGGGAATTAATAGAGTTCGACAAAACTGGTAAAATATTCACCAATCCCGAGAAAAAACATACGGAAGACTACATTACCGGAAGATTCGGGTAAGGTCAGTAGTCAGTAGTCAGTAGTCAGTAGTCAGTAGTCAGTAGTCAGTAGTCAGTAGTCAGTAGTCAGTAGTCAGTAGTCAGTAGCCGGGAAGGCTTAAAGTAATTTCATAAAACGATGGGGACACGGATGGAAAGAGAACATATAGTCAAACAGTACGACACTGAGCTCAACGAGATACGCACAAAACTCCTGGAGATGGGAGGCAAGGTCGAGCTGATGATCTCCAACTCGATCAAGGCGCTCGTAGACAGGGATTCGGAGCTTGCCGACCGGACCATCCTGTCCGACCACGAGATCAATCATCTTGAGGTGGAGACCGACGAAAGATGCCTCGAAGTGCTTGCCCGTTGGCAGCCCGCCGCCCGGGATCTTCGTTTCCTCACCCTGGCGCTCAAGATCGTCACGGACCTGGAGAGGATCGGAGACCAATGCGTCAGCATAGCCAGCAGGGTAAAGGAACTCAATGAGGAACCGCCGCTGAAACCATACATCGACCTTCCCCGGCTGGCTGAAGCGTCACGTACCATGGTCAAGGAAGCGCTGGACGCCTTTGTCCGGGGCGACGAACAAATGGCCATGAAGGTGTGCAATGAAGACCAGTTTGTCGATGACCTGAATATCCAGATCCAGCGCGAACTTTTGACTTTCATGATGGAAGACCCGTCCACCATAAGCCGCGCCCTGAAACTCAACTACATCTCCAAGTACCTGGAACGAATCGCGGACCACGCAACAAATGTTGCGGAAATGGTCATTTTCATGCTCAAAGGCAAGGACATACGACACACCTCGTCTCCCGGAAAGTTATGAGTTTCTGGGAACTCACTGAGAGGGCGCGATTGCATTCGCGCCCTTTTTTTCAACTCACTTTACGTAAATGAATTTCTGTGGGGCCTTGCCCGGCTTTCTCATCGGTACTCTCAACATCATCATCTCCTCTCTCTGAATCCTTTACCCACACTGTCCCTATCCCTGTTGTAAATTCACTTCGCAGACTTGGTAAATTAAATTGTTACAATCGTGTTACATCTGTACTGCAGCCAAAAATCCCCATGTCGGCTATACTATCAGTGGTATAATTTAGTCAGCACACTGGGAGGTGGAACTATGGCACTCATTGACGATTTGAAGGGCAATGTGGTGAGCGGGCTTCTGATCGGTATCGGCGCGGCCATCCTGGCGCCGGTGGTTCTTCCGATTCTAGCGAGCATTGCCAAACCGGTGGCCAAAGCGGCGGTAAAAGGCGGCATCATGATGTACGAGAAAGGCAAGGAAGTCGTGGCGGAAACGGGGGAGATGCTCGAAGACATAGTGGCGGAAGCAAAGGCGGAACTGGCTGAAGAACAGCATGCAGCCGAGGCTGGGGCAGCGATGGCAGGGGCGGGCTCGGCCGGTGAAGCCATGCAGGATATAAAAAACACTTTCGCCCCGGGCGAGGGCCGGACTTGATGATTCCAATTGCCCATTGCGTCCACAAAACCGCGACGAGGATCCGCATACGCATTCCCTCAAAAAAGGGTGACATGTCTTACTTTGCGGTTTTGCAGGAACAGCTTGTTCATTGTGAGCAAGTCACCGGGTCCGAGGCAAACTCTCTGACGGGCGGCGTCCTTATCTTTTATGCGGGGGATTTTAAAGCGATAGCGGATTATGCGAAACGACGAAGCATCTTCAGGCTGTCGGAAATTAGGCGAAATCCCGGCATTATGAGCACTACCGTGACTACTTACAAAAGTCTGGACGACAGATTGAAGAAGCTGAGCGGAGGAGAACTGGATTTGCCAAGCGCGGCATTTCTGGCACTGGCGGGCGCGGGCGTTTACAAGATCGCACAGGGCAAGTTCGCGGCTCCCGCATGGTACACGGCCTTCTGGTACGCCCTGAACATATTTCTGAAGGCCCGGGAAAAGGGCAGTTCCAAATAACTCATGCGGCTCTTGGGCTGCCTGGTGAAGAAGGGGGGGTCCCAATGGCGGAAAAAATCACCAAAGAAGAAACAATAAAGGAAGAGGAAACATCAAAAGGGATCGGCAAGGCAGGCACGACAGTCAAAGAAGGGATCGTCGAGAGCCTCAAGGGCATTAACGAAATAGAAGCGGAAATTGTCAGTCTGGTCAGGAGCACGGTTTCCAATACCCTCCAGGCTACCGGCTCGGTTGCCAATGGAGGAGTGAACGTGTCCAAAGACATTCTCAAAGGCGCCATTGCCGCTGCTGAAGAAGTGGGTACCGGTCTGACGGTAAGCACGAAAAGCGTTGCAAAAGGCATCATCATGGGAGTCAGCGACGTCGGAGGCGATGTATTGACGGTTGCAGGCCAGACAATCAGAAGCGCCGTCAAGGGTGCGGCGGAAGTTGGCGGCGATGTGGGGGTGGTCGCAAGAAGGACCGTTGACGGCGTTCTTGAAGCAACAAAGGAGATTGGCGGGAATGTCGAGGAAGTTGC
>DATEVI010000329.1:0-2857 GCA_035281865.1 Geobacteraceae bacterium
TGGCGGGCGGCCCAGAAAGCGGGCCTGAGGGAAGTTCCGGTCGTCATCCAGGATGTATCCGATGATGTCGCGGTGGAAATAGCACTGATAGAAAATATTCAGCGGGAAGACCTAAATGCGGTGGAAGAGGCTGAGGCATACCATGCCCTGATGGAACGATTCAATCTCTCCCAGGACGAGTTGGCCAAGCGGGTGGGCAAGGACCGCTCCACCGTGGCAAACTCCCTCCGTCTTCTCAGGCTGCCGGATGGGCTTAAACACGACATCGTCGAAGAGCGCCTGTCCATGGGCCATGCACGTGCACTTCTGGCTCTCGATTCGCAGGAACTCATGGCTAATGCCAGAGAAGAGATCGTGAAGGGGCGACTGTCCGTTCGTGCGGCCGAAAACCTGGTCAAGAAAATGAAATCCGGCACCTCCCCGCAAAAAAAGTTAAAGTTTGAACCCCATATGACCGATCTGGAAGAGAAGATGAAGCGTCATTACATGACGAAAGTAGCTATCCGCAGGAACGGAAAGGGCGGGAAAATCGAAATATGCTTCAACAGCCTCGACGATTTGACAAGACTTGTCGAGATCATGAAAATATAACAAAGCCTTCAATGTGCCTGAGAATTTTCCGGTCCGGCTTCAGGATTCAACTGATATCCCGTGGCTGGATTTTTTGTTCCAAGTTGTCAAACTTTTTGATTTTTCCCGTTGTCCGTTCCGCTTGTTCCATTCCCGATAACCCACTTTCCTCTTGTAAAGCACCATTAAATTTATTATAGCGAGAATAAAACTTGACTTCTGTTTCGCCGTATGTTAGCCATTCACTGTTTTATTTTTGCGTTTGTTTTATAATGCTGTGGACAATCTATTATTGCGCCATGTGAGGTAAGCAAATGATTTCAATTGACCTGGCCGTTGTTATTCAGTTCGTCAATTTCCTGGTGCTCATGGTGGTTCTGAACATTTTCCTGTATAAACCGGTGCGCAAGATTCTGGCCGACAGGGAAAAGGAAATTGCCGACGCGCACGAAAGAACTGTTTCCGTTGACAGGGAAGTGCGGGAAAAGATGGAACTCTATGAGTTGAAACTGCGTCAGACAACAGCAATGGCCGCCGACGAAAAAAGTAAAGCGATACAAAAAGCGCGTGAGCAGGAAGCGGCAGTCATTGACAAGGCTCGTAAGGAGGCCGCTGGTACAGTGGCTACAATTCAGAGACGGGTTGCCGGGGAAGCGGAGGAAGCCAGGCATTTCCTGAGGGAGCAGGCGCAGACCATTTCGCGTGAGATTTGCGAGAAAGTTCTGGGAAGGAGTTTGCAGCAATGAACAATGCAGTTTCCAAATTCGGCAAGAAAGCCTCCCGTAATGCCGCGAGCGCAACCGCCTTCTGTCTGGGCATTCTCTGGGCTGCCGCGGCCTTTGCCTCGGAGGGGGGAGAGGCAGCCCATCACGGCGTCAGTGCCGCACAGTGGAAAGACTTCGGCTGGAGGCTGCTCTGCTTTTCAATAGTCTTTACCATACTTGCCTGGGCCGTAAAAAAGGCCAACGTCAAGGGCTTCCTGGCCGCCCGCCGGGATGCCATCGAGAAAGCCCTGAGAGATGCGGCTGAAGCACGGGAAGAGGCGGAAAGACAACACCGGGAGTATAGTGAAAAACTGGAGAAGGCCTCTCAGGAAATCGATGAGATCTATGCGGCGATAAAGCGGGAGACGGAAACGGAAAAAAATCGCATTCTTGCGGAAGCGCAGGTTACGGCCGAAAGAATCAGGGAACATGCTCAATCGGCTGCACGGCAGGAAGTCCAGAAGGCCCGCCAGGAGCTTCGCGAGGAAGCGGCCAGGCTATCGGTGGAACTCGCTGCCCAGGCGCTCAGGGAAAGGGTCGGGAAGAGCGATCAGGACCGCTTTGTAAACGATTTTATCGGTGAATATCTTACCAAAGTGGAGAAGCCACATTGATTACGAATGCCATTGCTAGACGCTACGCCAAGGCTCTTATCGAGCTGGCGACAGAAGAACAGGCCGTTGAAAAATACCACGGCGAATTGACGGATTTTGAGTCCCTTCTCGCCGCATGTCCTGAAGCCTCAGCGGTCTTTTCCAGCCCCGCATTTACTGTCGGGGTAAAAAAGGAACTTCTGAAGGAGATCGTCGGCAGATTGCCGATGTCCGGAACAGTTTCCAATTTTCTCTTTGTTTTGCTACAAAAAAACCGATTAGGCCAGCTTTCACAAATTATAGCCGGCTACCGGGCATTTGCCGATGAACTTTCCGGCGTGCTTCGCGGAACGGTAACATCCGCTTTACCTCTGGAAGAAAAACAGGTCAGCGAACTGCGGACATCCCTGGAAAAAAGCACGGGCAAAAAGGTGCTGCTCCAGGTGGAACTCGACTCGTCACTGATTGGCGGGGTGGTTACCCGGATCGGCGACAAGATATTTGACGGCAGTATCAGAACCCAGTTGGACAGGATTCAAGATATATTACAGAAGGGGTGACATGTTTCTATGGAAATCAGAGCGGCAGAAATCAGCGAGATAATCAGGAAGCAGATCAAGGAATACGGAAAGGAAGTCGAAGTCAGCGAAACCGGCATCATCATTTCCGTAGGTGATGGTATCGCGCGAATTCACGGCCTGGAAAAGGCCATGGCCGGCGAGTTGCTGGAGTTTCCCGGCGGCGTTTCCGGAATGGTTCTCAACCTTGAGGAAGACAATGTGGGTGCTGCCATTCTCGGTGAAAACCACCAGGTCATCAAGGAAGGGGCCATCGTAAAGAGAACCGGAAGGATCGTTGAGGTCCCCGTTGGCGAGGCGTTGATAGGGCGCGTGGTGAATGCCATCGGACAACCGATAGACGGCAAAGGCC
>DATEVI010000330.1:0-5306 GCA_035281865.1 Geobacteraceae bacterium
AGTCTGCATGAATGACTCCTTTGTAAAGCAAATTTCAATTCCACTTCACCAGAGGTTCGGCGACGTGTAAATAATGCTGCCTATAAACCTCAGAGGAACATCGCCGACTCTGTAGCTTTTTACCTCTTTTTGCCATTTCCGGCCAGTGACAGGAGATCGGCAGCGGATATTTTCCAGAGGCCGTCTTCCTTCTCCAGCTTGAATTTTCTCGTCTGGAATTCCGTCGATCCGCCCCTGACATCCATGCCTATTTTGGCGTGAACGGTAACCCTGGAGGCATCCTTTGCCGATACAGTGACATCCTGCATCTTTTCCCAGCAGCAGGCGGGCCTGCGGTCACAGGAAGCAAGCCGTTTGACGAAGGATTCCTTGGATTGTTTTCCCGCTGCCGTGGTTCTCCGATACAGCTCCTCGTGATTTCCATCGCGCCACAGGTCGAGTATCTCCTCGAACTCCCGTGTCGCTTCACCCTGGATATCCGCGCCGGGGACTGCGGATACTTTAGCCGATACCGGAATAGCGGCGCATAACAGCAGTACAAGAAGCGGCAAGATTGTCAGTTTTCTCATGTTTCCCTCCGTAAGACGTAATTTGGATACCCAATTAAGCATATTCATCAGGGAAGAGTCTTTTCTATGATCTCTCTCGGAATTGCCCGGTAGCCGAAGGCATCGGCCAGGGTAATGATCTCCGCCGTCGGTACTTTCCATATTCCCCCCACGCGGGTCAGATTGAACGACTGCCTGGAAAACTCTATCCCAGCCCCATCCAATTCCATCCCGACCGTGGCAATGAGTATGACTCTGTCGGGAGACACATAGGCGGCCTCCACATCCTGCAGTTGTTGCCAGCAGCAGGCGGGCTTGCGCAGGGAATTCACCATTCTTTCCAGGAAATGATATCTTCCCTGCTTTCCGGACGGGACGGTGTGCAAATAGAGTTCTTCAAACATTTCATTCCGCCACAAGGCCAGGATCTCCGACAATCCCTGCCGCGCCTCGGCGACGAAAAATTGATCGGACCTTTGCGGAGGATTTGCCGATACCACGGATGCTATGAGGAAAATGGAAATGATCGAAAGCAGATACGCCACACGCTTCATGGCCGGTTCCTTTTGATGAAGTTTTGCTAACAATACTGAACTGAGGGAGCCAGGGCAAGAACTATTTACGAGGAAAAAGCGAGATATGAAATCACCTCTGAACCATCCTTATCAAGCAGGGATCAGGGGTGACCCAAACAATTATTGACCTGATAAGCCCTAATCTTCCGAAAGATGTCATTTTGCATCATTGCGCTTTTCCGCTTGTAATTCTTTTCACCCACTTCATAACTCCCCCCAACCCCCTCTTATCTTAAGAGGGGGGGGCCAGTTTTGAGTTGGTTTAAGTAAGCGGGGGAAATTTTCAGCACAGCTTTTTCATCGAAGCGTCCCTCCCCTTAGATTAAGGGGAGGACAGGAGGGGTTACACACTTGCTTCTTTGGACCTGTGCGAATGATTGGTACTGGTCAGGATTATTGGTGACAACGTGACAGCACAAAAATGCTACAGCGACCTGTCCGCCGCCTCGGCAAACAGCCGCAATTTCTCCATCAGCGCGGCGAACTTTTTCGGCTTCAGCGATTGCGGCCCGTCGGACGAGGCGTGCTCCGGATCCGGATGGACTTCGATCATCAGGCCGTCCGCGCCGGCTGCCACGGCGGCGAAGGCCATTGCGGCCACGTAATGGTAATTACCGGTGCCGTGGGAGGGATCGGCGACGACCGGCAGGTGGGTCTTCTCCTTGAGAACCGGTATGGCGGATAGATCGAGGGTGTTGCGGGTGGCGGTCTCGAAAGTGCGTATGCCCCGTTCGCAGAGGATAACCTTCTGGTTCCCTTCACTCATGACATATTCCGCACTCATGAGGAATTCCTGGATGGTCATGGACATGCCGCGTTTCAGAAGTACCGGCCTTTTTGTCTGACCGACCTTCTTCAGCAGGGCGAAGTTCTGTGCGTTGCGCGCTCCGATCTGGAGGATGTCCGCATATTCGGCCACCAGTTCGACGGTTTCCGGATTAATCACCTCGGTGACGAAAGGAAGGCCGCTTGCTTCCCTGGCCTTTGCCAGGAGCTTCAGCCCTTCCTCCTCCAGCCCCTGGAAGGAATAGGGAGAAGTGCGCGGCTTGAACGCCCCGCCACGCAGCATCTGTGCCCCGGCTTCCTTCACGGCAATCGCCGTTTCGACGATCTGTTCGCCGCTCTCCACGGAACAGGGTCCGGCCATCACGATGATCTCCTTGCCCCCGATGGCAACCTTATCTGTTATGGAAATCACGCTTGACTCCTTCTTCACCTCCTTCGAGGCGAGCTTGTACGGCTGCAAGATCGGGAGGACACTCTCCACGCCATGCATGGACTCCACTGACTGCAGAACAAGCTTGCCCCGCTCGTCTCCGACCGCGCCGATGACGTCCCTCGTCGTCCCATGGATCACGTGCGGTTTGTAGCCCAGCTCCCTGATCCGCTTCAACACCTCTTCCTTGTCCTTTTTCGCCGCCCCTGCCTTCATCACGATTATCATCCCTGCCTCCCCTTTGTCTGGATCCCGAAACGCAAAAGGCCGGAGGTTCACCCCCCGGCCTTGAATCTGTCTGCTATATACTCGTCAAAACAATAAAGCCGGGGGTCTCTGTCCTGTCCACCCTCGGCTTCGGTTTTCTCCGGATTTTGTTCAGCTATCCTTTGATCGCACCTTCTCCCCGGGCAGACGGCCTAAAATAAAAGCCGTACCAAAAGAAAAAAGCGAAAAATGCGAAATAGCCGGTCTTAATCATGGTGCTTATCATGGACGATTCCAATGTTGGCTGTCAAGAAAAATGTTGACATGAGTTTTCGGTAACTTTGAAAATTTCCGAGGTGAGTGGGGGCGGGGCTTTACCGGAGCAAAAAGTATGGCTTTATTGCAGGATGAATGTTCGAGGGAAAGCGCCCGAATCCAGGAGGCACCCCCTGTGGGTGCCCCTTGTATTCGTGGGACGAAATGTGACAGATTACTGTTTGCTCCGGTAAAGCCCCGACCCCACTCCTGGCAGATCGTACCGAATGAAGGCTAGTGCGCTTCGCTCCAGTTCATGCCGTAGTTTACATCCACCTTGAGCGGCACCTTCAGGCTGACGGCATGCTCCATCTCCCGGCGCACCAGCCGCTCCATGGCCTCTTTCTCCTCTTCCGGGACCTCGAACACCAGTTCGTCGTGCACCTGCATGATCAGCCTGCTCTTCATTTCCTCTTCATTTATCTTTTCGAAAACCCTCACCATGGCCTGTTTGATGATGTCGGCCGCAGAGCCCTGGATCGGATAATTGATGGCGTTCCTCTGGGCGAAGGCGCGTATGTTGCCGTTCTTGCTGGCGATATCGGGGATCGGCAGTCGTCTGCCGAGAATGGTGGTTACGTACCCTTTCTGTTCCGCCTCCTTCACGCAATTGTCCAGAAACCGCCGTGCGCCGCTGTGGCGCGCAAAGTAGTTGTCGATGAACTCCTTCGCGGTTTTCGTGGAAACACCCAGTTCCTTTGCCAGGCTGAATGCGCCTTGGCCGTAGATGACCCCGAAGTTGATGGTCTTGGCCTGGCGGCGCATCTCCTGGGTAACCAGTCCCGGCATGATGTCGAAGACTTCACTTGCCGTCCTGGTGTGTATGTCCTCGTCATGGGCGAAGGCGTCACAGAAGACCGCGTCTTCCGAAAGATGGGCCAGCACTCGCAGCTCGATCTGGGAATAGTCGGCGGACAAAAGAAGATGCCCCTTTTCGGCGATGAAGGCCCGGCGGATCTTCCTCCCCTCTTCCGTGCGGATCGGGATATTCTGCAGGTTCGGGTCCGATGACGACAGCCTTCCCGTATTGGTAACCGCCTGATTGTAGGATGTATGAATCCGTCCGGTGGACCGGTCGACCAGCCGGGGAAGGGCATCCGTATAGGTCGATTTCAGCTTGCTGATGCTTCGGTACTGCAGGATCACCTTCGGCAGTTCATATTCCCGGGCTAGGTTGGTCAGCACATCCATGTCCGTAGACCAGCCGGTCTTGGTTTTTTTCCCTGTCGGAAGACCCAGCCGTTCGAACAGCGCCTCGCCAAGCTGCTTCGGCGAATTGATGTTGAACTGGAATCCCGCCTGGGTAAATATCTCCTGTTCCAGTGACGCCAGTTGCCCGGCAAACCCTTCCGACAGTTCCTTCAACAGGGGCAGATCGACCTTTACCCCGCACAGCTCCATCTCGGACAGGATCTTGACCAAAGGCATTTCCAGCTCGAAGAAGAGTGATTCCATGCCGTTCTCGGCGAGTCTCGGAAGGAAAATGCCGTGCAGCAGAAAAGCCGCGTCCGCATCTTCGCACGAATATACCGAGGCCTTCTCCACCGGGACCTGGGCAAAATTTATCTGTTCCTTTCCCGTCCCGGCAACTTCGCCGTAGGAGATCATCTTGTGATCGAGGAATTCCACGGACAGGGAATCGAGACCATGGCTGGAACGGACGGGATTGAGAAGGTAGGACGCCACCATGGTATCGCACCATATGCCCTGCATCTCGATGCCGTACCGTCTCAACACCTGATAGTCATACTTGATATTCTGACCTATCTTGCGTTTTTCAGCGTCGGTGAGAAGCGGACGAAGCGCCTCCAGAGTCTCCGCCCGGTCGAGCTGTTCCGGCGCTCCGAGATAGGAGTGTGCCACGGGGATATAGTACGCTTCATGTTCCCGGAAGGAGAGCGATATCCCTACTATTTCCGCCTCCAGGGGGTTCAGGCTGGTGGTCTCCAGGTCGACGGAAAACGCCGGGGCATTTTCCAGTTCACGCAGAAGCCGCTCAAAATCGGGGGGTGTAAGAATGGTCACATAGTTTTCCGTGCTGAGCGTAGCCTCGCTGGTCAGCTCTTTCATGAGTGTGGTGAAGCCGAATTCCCGGAAAAGCTCCGCCAGCTTCTTGTTGTCCGGCGGCTCGACCGCGAAATCCTCATACCGGTATTCCAGGGGCACTTGGCAATTGACTGTCGCGAGCTTTCTCGACAAGATGGCCTGTTCCGTGAACTGCCTGAGCCGCTCACCGGTCTTGCCCTTTACCTCCGAGGCCCTGGCCAGGAGATCTTCCATGGAACCGAAATCCTGAATCAGTTTCATGGCTGTCTTTTCGCCGACACCGGGCACACCGGGGATGTTGTCCGACGTGTCGCCGGCCAGGCCGAGAATATCGATCACCCGATCCGGCCCTACCCCGAAACGCTCATGCACCTCCGCGATCCCCGTGACCTTGTCCTT
>DATEVI010000331.1:0-5307 GCA_035281865.1 Geobacteraceae bacterium
ACCATCCCATGACCAGACCCATTGATACTTCTTTAACCAAGCCCCTTCCCCTTGAAAGCGACCAGTCGCTTCGACGCCGCTTCATGGTGATGGACGAGCCGATTGCCGGGAATTTCCGCTTCGGCCTCCTGCTGGAAATTCTCGATAAGATGGCGGAAGAAACGGCGCTCGACTACGTCAACCGGTTTTATCCGGAGGCGCGGGTGGTCACGGCGGCCATCGACAACATCCTCGTCCGCAACTCCATCGACGTGACCAGAGACATCGTCTTCAGCGCCCGGATCAACCACGTGGGTCGGTCGTCCCTCGAAATAGGCATCCGTGTCGAGCAGCAGGGAGAGCCGGTCAACCACATCGCCTCCTGCTATTTCACCATGGTGGCACGCTCGGGCATGGGGGAAGACGCGGTCAGCGTCAAACTGCCGCCACTGGAATACACTGACGAAACTGAGAAGGAAAGGGCCCGCAAGACCCTCGCCCGGCGAGAGGATTACAAGCAGCAGCAGGCTGTTCTTCTGGAGCCGCCCAGCCGGGAGGAATACCAGATGCTCACCGGGCTCCACATGGCACAGGAAGCGCCAGGTTTTGCCGGCCTGCGCACAGGACGGCTGACCGCGGATTCCTGGGAAATGATGTATCCGGAACAGGAGAATGTGCCGCAAAAAATCTTCGGCGGCTACCTGATCCGCCGCGCCTTTGAGCTCTCCTCCATCTGCTGCGAACTGGCGGCCCCCGACCGTTCCATTATTGTCGCCGTTAATCGCATCAACTTCTTCCAACCGGTGCGGATGGGGGACAAACTCCACTACACCTCGCGGGTGGTTTACACCAATGACAGCTTTGTCTGCGTCGAGGCCGGCATCGAGCGGATCAGTCATGACCGGACCAGCAAGGCCCTGTCCAACTCGTGCTTCTTCACCTTCGTCAATGTCGACCGGGAAATGGTGCGTCGGCAGGTCCCGCCGGTCTTCCCCAACAACTATGAAGAGGATGCCCGCTACCTTGCGGCTCACCGCAGCCATCAGACTCTGGCCAGGGAGATACGGGAGATATGATGGAAACACGGAGTCATAAAAATATATAAGACTTAAAGATGTTTGACTCAGCGTGGTCCGTCATATATGGCGGTTATGTTAAATATGACGGATGCCGCTGACGGCCTGCCCTTCACCCAGAACTCTTTCTTTTCATTTTCACCTGTACAATCAACCCCTTGCGCTCTGCGTAGCCGCGGGTCTTCTCTGGCACGGTAGTTGCGATTTATTTTCTTAGCAGAACATGAGCACTATCATGAATTCCGCGGAAAATGGGCAAGGCCGCACAACGCATGCGCCAAGCGGGACGTTCGCTAATAAAAGGAGAAGAGATATGTTAGGAACGATTTTGATCGTCGTCTTGATTTTGCTGTTGCTGGGTGCACTGCCCACTTGGCCTCACAGCCGACAGTGGGGTTACTATCCGAGTGGCGGGCTTGGCTTGATCCTTTTGATTCTGATCATCCTGCTGCTGTTGGGCCGGATTTAGGTGGCCGAAACGTCTGATAGAAGCTGGTTCAAGCGCTTTTGAAAGCAGCATGGCGCGCTTGAACCCCAAATCAGCTACGCCTGACAGCGCGTAACCGGGAGCGGACCGATGAGGCCTGTTTCCGAAAGCAAAATAGGGAGGTGTATGAGCTCATGCCGTTAATTCAAGTGGTAGTGGTCCTTATCGTGGTTGGAGTTATTCTGTGGCTCATCAACCGATTCATCCCAATGGCGGGGTCCATAAAGACGATTTTGAATGCCGTTGTGGTCATTGCCGTGATTTTGTGGCTCCTGAATGTTTTTGGAATTTTCAGTTACCTCTCCACGATCCACGTGGGGAAGTGAGCCGTCAACTTTAAGTCTCAAGGAGTAGGCCCATGATCGACGCCACAATCAAAATAACGGTGCCACCCGAAAAAAGGAAGGAGGTCCTTCAAACCTTAAAAGCAATACTCGGCCCGATTCGGCGCGAGCAGGGCTGCATAAGCTGCAATTGCTACGTGGATGTTGAGGCTGAAAACATTGTTTTCTTCAAGGAGGAGTGGAGGACCAGTGAGGACTTGGACACCCATCTGAGGTCCGTCCATTTCGGTGTTCTGATCGGAGCAACGAAACTGCTCAACAAAGAGCCGGAAATCAGGTTCAACACTATTGCCTCCACGGCGGGAGTGGAGGCAATAAAAGCGGCGCGAACGTGATGGAAGAAATGACGGCGATGGGTGGAAATGCCTCGACAGTTTCAGGAAATAGACATGGAAAAGGAGTGATGCGGAAGCAAGAATAACCGGGCGTTCCGGGGAAGCGGTTCACAGGACGGAATAACAGGACATCAACGTTACATCTTGGGAATGCTTCCGTTCCACAGCAATGGTCCACAAACAGAAAGGAGAAAGCATCATGGCAAAACTGCATCGCATTATGAAGTTCCTGGCCTGCTTCGTACTGATAACCGCATTTATGGGGTGTGCTTCCACACGGACAAAGGAAAGCACCGGCGAGTATGTCGATGATTCGGCAATCACAACCAAGGTAAAATCCGCAATCTTTGCACACCCGGATCTGAAAGTCTTCCAAATCAATGTCGAGACCTTCAAAGGGGTCGTTCAGTTAAGCGGATTTGTCAATTCGGCGCAGAGTGTTACAAAGGCCGGAGAGGTAGCCCGTAGCGTTGAAGGAGTTACAGGGGTGAAAAACAACCTGATTGTAAAATAGCTGCGACGGCCTGTCCGGGCATCCGGTTCTGAGACTTCTCTTAACAGTAAGACCAGGGGTAAGGAACCGTATGACCATCAGGGAGTCCAGTTAGACTGCGTGCTTGCTGCCGGCTGTTGCATGGGCGCTCCAGCCGGCAGTGAGGATGGTTTACCCTTAGTGGTCTGAGAAAGTCCACGCACGACAGGGGGTGGACACTATGACATTGGTCAGGCCCTTCTTGCTGTCTTTTCTGTTCATATCCGTCCTGAGCCTCGGCAATGGATGTGCAGCCTTGCCTGACGTCTCTGAAATGATAGATGAGACGACGACTGAACGGAAACCCCGTCAAATCATTTCTTCCAAAGGAGCGCTATCCCCCGAAAAAAGCAAGGCTATCATGGACCGGCTGAAGCAATCGGTCGACCCGACGGATTTTCTGGAGCGCCATACTGCCGTGGTGGAATCGGTCACCGAAAGCCCGCTGACCAAGGGGAACAAGGTCACGCTGCTTGCCGATGGCCTGGCCACCTATGCCGCAATGTTCAAAGCAATCCACAATGCCAAAGACCATATCAACCTTGAAAGCTATATCATTGAAGATGATGAAACAGGCCGTAAATTTTCCGATCTCTTGCTGCAAAAACAGGCGGAAGATGTCCAGGTAAATGTCATCTATGACAGCTTGGGCAGTATGAATGTTTCCGATTCGTTTTTCCAGCGCCTGCGCGACGGCGGAATTCAGGTTGTCAATTTCAATCCGTTAAATCCACTGAGTTCCCGGGAGGAATGGGGGCTGACACACCGGGACCACCGCAAGATTCTGATAGTTGACGGCAAAGTCGCCATTATCGGGGGCATCAACATCAGCGAAGTATATTCAAGCAGTCCTTTTAAACGAAAAAAAAAGGAAAAAGCGCCAATTCACTGGCGTGACACGGACATTCAAATTGAAGGCCCGGCCGTTGCTGAATTCCAGAAGCTCTTTCTTGACACTTGGTCGAAGCAGAAGGGACCAAATCTTTCCGAAAGAAACAACTATTTTCCTGAACTGAAAGAAAAGGGTAATGCTTTGGTGCGGGTGGTCGGCAGCACCCCCGGAGAGACCAACAGGATCCCTTTTATTATGTACGTGTCGGCCATCACTTTTGCAGAGCATTCGATTCACATGACGAATTCCTATTTTATTCCTGACGACCAGATCCTGAAGGCCCTTACTGATGCTGCAGAGCGCGGTGTTGACGTAAAGATCATTCTCCCAGGGACAACCGATTCCAAGTTGGCATTCTATGCACAGAGGTATTATTATCCCGAGCTTTTGAAATCGGGAGTGAAGATATACGAGCACAGTACTTCCCTGCTGCATGCAAAAACAGCGGTGGTTGACAGGGTCTGGTCAACAGTCGGCTCAACGAACATGGACTTCTTGAGCTTATTACACAATGACGAGGTGAATGCAGTTATCCTGAGTCACGAATTTGCCGTCGAAATGGAGAAAATGTTTGTCAAAGACCTTGAGAATTCCATGCAGATTCAATGGGGCGAGTGGAAAAAAAGACCTTTTTTATACAAGATCAGGGAGTGGTTTGTGAATTTATTTGTCCAATGGTTGTGAGATGCGGACGGTTCAGACAATTTTACGACAGCTTAGTAAGGAACAAGCCCATGGGAGAATCAATCGGATACGTGTTGTGAGCGGGTTTACCATCTATTGCCGGAAAGACGGTTTTGCATTGTCAGCCTGATGCGCCATGAAAGCTCTCTTGCTTCACAGAGAATTAATAAGCTCGCCCTGTCTCAATAATCATGCATCCTCTTGGTCAGGGCTTCTGATCCATTATCACCACTTTCGACACCACCTTGATCTCACTTTTTCGCAATTGACTTCGGCTTTGTCCTGGAGAGATCGAACTGCAGCAATACATAACCGTAGTCGACGTCTTTGCCGCTGCCGGTGGCGTCTCGGAAAAACCCGCCGGTAAAGAAGCGGTCATAGCCGACCAGGACCGAGAGAGCGTCACTCGCGGCATAGGTCAGGGTGAAGTCGGTTTCCAGCCCTATCCGTCGGTTGAAACCATCCGGTACCGCATTGGCGTAGAAGTAGCGGCCGTAGGCGGAAAAGTTGAGTTTGTCGGAGAAATCAATTCCCCATCCCAGATTGAATATCTGCAGGCCGCTGGCATGGAAGTCGCCAACATCAAGCCCGGAGAGATCGCCGATCAGGCTCATATCACCGGTCAGGGACGTATCGGTGTCTTGATTGCTGAATTCCCGCCTCGCCGAAATCCCGTTCGCCGCATCCTTGTTTCCGGAACCATAGGCGTAGCTTGCAAAGAACGTGTTCTTTATCCCGCAGAATTGGGCTTCGACGGTCATGTCCGCATGGCCGCCCCAGGCGTTGATATCGTCGTTTGAACCGGTGTCGGTGTTGAACGTCCTGCCGCTTTCATAGACCGGCTCGATTTCGATGGATACCGGCCCGAATGTGGCGGTTCCCCGGAGGCCCCAGATGTTCCGGTATTCGCCGGAGTGATGTTCCGCAGAACCGGTATCGTTGAAACCGTAAGCTTCGATTACGGTACCTTCCTCGACG
>DATEVI010000332.1:0-3405 GCA_035281865.1 Geobacteraceae bacterium
ACGATTATGCGTCGTCGTGTTAGTAACACGTGATATGTCCGGTTTGTAGCACATAATCTGTCCGGTTTAAGATGTCATCGGGAGGTGACGGATGAGACGGACAGAATGGCTACAGGAGACCCGGAAGATGCGATTTGAAGAAGTTTATTTTGGATGGAGTGAGAGTCGGTTGAGTCAGGAGGAAGCGGCGCGGGTTTTAGGGGTAAGTGATCGGACATTTCGGCGATATATTAATCGTTATGAAGAGATGGGTTTAGAAGGTTTGTCGGACAAGAGGTTGACACAGGTTTCATTTCGTCGAGCGCCGGTGGATGAGGTAATGGCAGTTAGCGCCAGGTATTATGGTCGTTACCGTGGTTGGAATGTTAAGCATTTTTATTCCTGGTATCAAAGAGACGGGGGACAGCGGAGTTACAGTTGGGTCAAGAACACACTCCAGGCAAGGGGATTGGTTGCCAAGGTTTCCAAGGGAGGGGTACATCGCAAGCGTCGGGAGAGATCTCCGTTTCCAGGAATGATGTTGCACCAGGATGGGAGCAAGCATGAATGGGTAGCCGGGAAGAAATGGGATTTGATCGTGACGATGGACGATGCAACAGGCGAGCATTATTCTATGTTTTTCGTGGACGAGGAAGGGACGGATAGCAGTTTTCAGGGGGTTCGGGACGTGGTTGTTCAACGGGGTTTATTTAGTTCTCTGTACACGGACAGGGGAAGCCACTACTGGTACACGCCTAAAGAAGGGGGCAAGGTGAGCAAGACACAGCTTACCCAGTTCGGACGCGCCATGAAACACTTGGGGATTCAGATGATCGCAGCCTATTCTCCGGAAGCCCGAGGGCGAAGCGAACGGGCCTTTTCGACCCACCAAGACCGACTTTCGAAGGAGCTGGCTTTCCACGGGATTACTGATATGGATGCCGCAAACCGCTATCTGGCAAAGGAGTATAAAGCAAGCTTCAACACTGAGTTCATGCAGCCAGCTCCTGAAGAAGGATCAGCCTTCATTCCTTGGATTGGGGAGAATCTTGATGATATCCTCTGCCAACAAGAGGAACGAACCGTCAGTGCCGACAATTGTGTCAGCGTTGACGGGCATAAACTGCAAATCCCGCCGAATAAATATCGTTGTCATTACGTCAGGGTGAGGGTAATGGTCCATTACTATCGGGATGGTTCTATTGCCATTTTCCACGGCCCGCGAAAACTGGCCGATTATGACAAACACGGGAAACTGGTGGAAGTAACGATCAATAAGGCGGCGTAACACAACTGAGTTACCCACAACCATATTTCCCGCCATGCTCCGCAAGGGCTGCGGGAAAATGGCTATGGATAACTCCTGCACAAGAATAACTGCCGAGGGAAGCGAACATCCGCCGCTCACCTCCTGTTCAAAAAAGGCCACCTTGAAGAACAGAAAAAGCGGACAATTCATTTGCTACAAAACCGGACAATTCCCTTGATCCACCACCTAAAAATATAGAAAACCTCGTTGACCCTGTGAAATCAGGGTGATAGAATACTTTTTAGGAGAAGAATCTATCATCAACGAGGTGAAGGGATTATGGCACAAGGAGTATTGCCTTTCAAGTACGAAGAAGAGAAAAAAGAAACTGGGATGACAGCGTTGGGAGGGTTGCCGATTTACTTGGACTTGGCTGCTGTGATGGGGATAGGCGAAAGCATCGAGAAACATTTGCACATAAAGCAGCAGGGCTGGACAGACAAGCAGACGGTGTTGTCTTTGATACTGCTGAATCTTGCGGGTGGCAATTGTGTAGATGATTTGCGGAAGTTGGAAGGAGATGATGGTTTTTGCAAGGTTTTGCGTCGGATTGAACAGGGGGGGATGAAGCGTCGCGAGCGGCGGGAGTTGGATCGTCGTTGGCGGAAGGAGGGGAACCGGGTAGTTCCTTCACCGAGTCCGGTATTTCGGTATTTAGCGGCCTTTCATGATCTGGGACAGGAGAAGCAGCGCATTGAGGGGAAGGCGTTTATACCTGCTCCGAATGAACACTTGCGGGGTTTGGTGAAGGTGAATGCGGACATGGTTGGTTTCATGCAAAGACACAATCCTCAGACGGTGGCCACCTTGGATCAGGATGCCACATTGGTTGAGACAGCGAAGCTGGAAGCTTTATATTGTTACAAAAGATTCAAGGCATATCAGCCATTGAACACGTGGTGGGCAGAGCAGGGGATGGTATTGCATACGGAATTTCGGGATGGGAATGTGCCGGCGGGATATGAGCAGCTGCGGGTGTTTAAGGAGGCATTAGCGTTACTGCCCGAGAATGTTGAGACGGTTCGACTCCGGTCGGATACGGCGGGATACCAGCATGAACTGCTCAGATATTGCGCCAAAGGGGAGCACGAGCGGTTTGGTCGGATCGAGTTTGCGATTGGCTGTGATGTGACTCAGGAATTTAAGAAAGCGGTTTTGGAAGTGAAGGAGAAGGATTGGCAGCCGATATACCGGGATGGGATAAAGACGAGCCAGGAATGGGCGGAAGTATGCTTTGTCCCTGCTGAAATTGCTTACAGTAAGCATGCCCCGGTTTACCGGTATCTGGCAATCCGTGAAGTCATGGGTTCGATGGACCTGCCTGGGATGGAATCGTTTCAGCAGTCCTTTCCATTTCCGACGTTTCATGTAAGTTTGCAGAGATACAAGCTTTTTGGATTGGTGACGAACATGAATTGGGAAGGGGAGAAGCTGGTACATTGGCACCGGGAACGTTGTGGGAAGTCAGAGGAGGCTCACTCGGTGATGAAGGAAGATTTAGCCGGCGGCAAGTTGCCTTCTGACGATTTTGGTGAAAATGCCGCCTGGTGGTGGATCATGATATTGGCGATGAATCTCAACAGCGCCATGAAGCGGCTGGCCTTGGGGAAGTCCTGGGCGCCCAAGCGGATGAAGGCGATTCGGTTTTCGTTCATCAACATACCGGGGCGTATTGTTGAACGTTCTCGCGAATTGATCATCCGCCTTGTGAAAGGTCACCCGGCAATGGATCTTTTTCTCGAGGCACGCAGCCGGATCAGGGCGCTTGTTCCGGTTCCTTGTGGATAATTATGCATAAACATATGACACAAAAGGATAATGATCATTTAGGTGGTGGATTTTCAGAGTATATTTTCACGAAAAGGGTGAAGCTTGCCCACTTTGCTCATAGGAAACTGTTGGGGATGGCATACATGTAAAAATTTGACCGGTAGGACCTCTTTGGAGGGGAAATATTGTAACCAACCCAAACAAACAGCGTTAAAAAACGGAAAATTCGGCCTATGCAAAATTAGGTGGTGGATTATGGTAACATAGAGGTATTGCAAAATTACGCTATTCGGTTTACAGTTCGGCAAAAAGCAAAACCAACTTAAAAAAGAGGGGGTAATATGAAG
>DATEVI010000333.1:0-11387 GCA_035281865.1 Geobacteraceae bacterium
AGCGTCGACACCCGTCGAAATTTCTTTTCTGATTCGGGAGACTGGCGCCATCAAGCGAATGGTCAAAGGGATTCCTGCAATACATGAATGGCAGGTGTCCGGCAAAAGGGTGATTCTCGCAATAACCGGACTGGGTAAGGTAAATGCGGCATCATGCGCTGCGTCTCTGATTTGTGCTTTTTCTCCGGATATCCTTATTAACACTGGATGTGCAGGAGCATACGGTGGTTCCGGTCTCTCCGTGGGGGATCTCGCCATTGCAAGTTCGGAGATATATGGCGACGAGGGAGTGTTGACTCCCGCCGGATGGCAGCCCCTGGATTTCATCGGCATCCCGCTGCTGGAGAAGCGGGGAGAGCGTTATTTCAACGAAATTCCCCTCTCCATATCTCTGCGGAATAAGGCTTTACAGTTTGCTCAAACCCTCAGTATCCCGCTCAGGACAGGGAAGTTTGTTACTGTGTCAACATGCAGTGGGACTGCGGCCAGGGGAGCTGAATTGTCTGACAGATTCGGTGCCGTCTGCGAAAACATGGAAGGGGCCGCCGTTGCCCATGTGGCACTTCGGCATGGTCTGGACTGTATGGAGATTCGCGGGGTCAGCAATATGGTCGAGGACCGCGACCTTTCCCGCTGGGACATTGCCGGGGCCGCCGAACAAGCCCAGCGCTTCATCCTGGCATTTATAGAAACGCTGTAAATATGCCCTTCTTTCCCCTGTAATAAATATTCCCGCCCCCGCTAGGATTGTTACTATGAATTTACTGACTCTCGGTTATTCACCCTGTCCCAATGATACTCACATCTTCTATGCTCTCGTGCACGGCCGCGTTGATTGTCGAGGACTCGTTTTCCGTGAGCGGATGGAAGATGTCGAGACTCTCAACAGCCTTGCGCTCAGGGGAACGCTTGACGTGAGCAAGGTGTCATGCCATGCGCTGGGGTTCCTCCGCGACGAATACTGTGTCCTGCGTGCCGGAGCGGCGTTGGGCAGGGGTTGCGGGCCCCTGGTGGTTGCGCGGGATTATTCAGGGATGGATGAACTGAAAGGGAAACGGGTAGCCCTCCCCGGGCGTTATACCACTGCTTCCCTGCTGTTCCGTTTGTCCTGTCATGATTTCGCGGAAACGGTTTTCCTCCCTTTCCACATGATCATGGGCGCCGTAGCGAGAGGTGAGGTTGATGCAGGCGTCATCATCCATGAATCTCGCTTTACATATGCGTCTTACGGATTGACAAAGCTCATGGATCTGGGCGAGTGGTGGGAGCAAGAAACCGGTCACCCTATTCCCCTCGGTTGCGTGGTTGCCAGACGTTCCTTGGGGGCGGAGCTTCTGTCGGATATGGAACATGTGTTGCGGGACAGTATCGTGTATGCCAATGGGCGACCCTCCGAGGCTAGCGACTATATCCGGGGGCATTCCCGGGAGATGAGCAACGAGGTCTGCGCTGCTCACATCGGTCTTTACGTGAATGATTATTCTCTGGATCTGGGCAGCGACGGGGAGGCCGCGCTGAATGCTCTTCTGCACAGGGCGGAGACATCTGGGCTGGTGCCGAAGTCGTCAAAGAGACTGATTAATTAAATAAAACACATCTAACGTTCTCATAAATTTTTTTCAGAAAAAAAGTCCAGTATAATCAAAAACATACAAGTGTATACGCAAGGATGTGGCAGCGATGGTTTGACAAAAACATAACTTTGTTGTAATCTGACGCCTCGCCCAAGAAGGGGGTGCCGATGGCATCGTTGAACCGTTGCTGCATCGGGGCGCTTTTTATGTTTGTGTGCCTGATGCCGCTCAGTCTGATCCAGACACATCCTTTGCAAGCAGAAGAATTACCTAAAGAAGAAAAAGAGGTACAGGGTGGCCGGGCTCCTGTCACAGAAGAGGCCACCGGCGTGAAAGGTATAGCTACCTACTACGCCAAGCGTTATAACGGAAGGAAAACAACATCGGGAGAGCGCTACAGACCCGAAAAGCTGACTGCGGCGCATCCCAACCTGCCTCTGGGCACAAAGGTCAAGGTAGTAAATCTTGACAACGAAAATGAAGTAGTAGTAAGAGTAAACGACCGCTGCCGCAGGAGAAAGGTTCCCATAATCGACCTTTCGACGGCTGCGGCCAGGAAACTTGGATTCCTCGGGAGGGGGATGGCGAGAGTTCACATCACACGTCTGGAAGATGATCCTTCGTGATACTGGCTTAAAGGACTCTTGACCATAAAATTGAATTGGGCGAAAAAAAAGAAAGGCCGGGCATTTTCATGCTCGGCCTTTCTTTTTTTCGCCTTTAAAGTGAAATAGGAGATTTCTACTTCTTCTTTTTTGAACTCTTTTTCTTGGCTTTGGTTCCGGACTTCTTTGACGTGGAAGTCTTCTTTGCCTTTGTTTTCTTTGAGGATTTCTTCCCTTTTACAGCCTTTCCTTTTCCTTTTGCGGAACGTTTCGATTTTCTTCCAACTTTGCTCTTTGAGGAAGCTGAGTTGCGTTTTTTTCGGTAGACTTGAGGCTCAGGCGACAGTTCCTCTCTGATGTTGCCGAGCAGGACCGTTGTTTCCTCAAGTCCGGGGTCCGCTTTTTTTGCCGCTTCCAGCGTCTCCCTGGCTTCGGTGAAATGCCCTGTCTTAAGATAAACCCGGCCCATTGCGTTAAGCGCCTTTGCATGGTCGCTCTTTGTCTCGACGGCCTTCTTGTATTCTCTTGTGGCGGCTTCGTAATCCTTCCTGAATTCATAGATGAGGCCGAGCTTGTAATAGCTGTCGGGGTCTTTGGGGAAGAGTTCGACGTTTTCCTTCAGGAGAGTAATTATGTCGTCGTATTTCTTCTTTTTTACATATATGCCAACGAGTGAATTCCTCGCATCGGTATCGTCTTTTTTCAGACGAAGCGTCTCTTTGTATTGGACTTCAGCTTCATCGTCCATACGGTTTTTTCTGTACAGTCCGGCCAGTTCCTTGTGGGTATCCAGGTGGTTGGGGTCCAGTCTTACCGCTTCTTTGTATTCGATGATCGCATCCCTGAAGTTGCCGCTGTTCGAATAAATCCTGGCAAGCTTGAGATGGTACAAGGGATTATCGTTTTCGGTCCTGATCAGTTCCTTGTATTGCTCAATTGCCTGGGGCATGCTTCCCCGCAGAGTGTAGATTTCTGCCAGCCTCTGGCGAATGTCGGTGGTATCGGGCGAGGTTTTGATTGCTTCGCGGTATTCCACGATTGCCTCATCGTAGAGTCCCTTCCTCTCGTACAGGATGCCGAGGTTGTAGTGCGTTTCACCGCTGTTGTCCTTTTGCCGGATCGCCTCTTTATAGGTGGCAATCGCCTCATCGTTGCGTCCGGCTGCCATATACGTGTCGCCCAGTTTTTTGAGAGCGGCCTGCTCCTTCGGTTTCTCCTTGAGTGCCGAACGGAGCTCCTCGACCGCCTTTTCGTAATCTCCGGCCTTCAGATATTCGCTCCCCTTGTGCATCTGCTCCATGAGCTCCACGGAGCGGTTTACTCCAGCAAGCTTGTATTCGTATTCTGCAGTCTTCAATTCACCTTTTTTCTCATATGCCTCGCCCATGAGACGATGCACTTCCTTGTTCTGGGGATTGATGCCGCGGACTTTTTTCAATTCGTCGAGGGCCTTTTCCGCCCGGCCGGTGTTCAGGTAAAGTTTCGCAAGGCCGAATCTCGCTTTTTCGTTGTTAGATTCGAGGGCTATAGCCTGCCTGTATTCTTCCTCCGCCTTGTCCGTGCGTTTCTGATCGGAGTAGATCTCGGCGAGCCCGATATGCAAGGCTGCGTCACCGGGCAACCCTTTCATTGCTTCGCCGTAGTGGTACAGTGCAAGGGGGTAGAATTTCCGGTCTTTATATATATCGCCCAATGCTTTGTTGTAGCGGGGGTCGCTGACGTCACCAAGCGCCCTGGTAAGAGCAAGAGCGGCTTCATCCTGCGATCCTTTTTTCAGATACGCCAGCCCGAGGTCCCCCTCCGCCCGGGCAAAGCTCGGATCACCCTTGACGCTCTGCCGGTATTCATCTATTGCCCGGTCCAGATCTCCGTCTTTCTCAAAACGGAGGCCCTTCACATAGTGGCCGGCTGACCCGGATGGACACAGCGCGAGTACCTGTTTTTCCTCCTCTTCCCTCTTCGCTTCGTCCTTCAGGGCCGTCCAGCCGTTTACGATTTTTCGAGCCTGGCCGCACTTGTCTTTGACTAGTCCGAAGGACCAGTTAAAACCACAATTGAACAAGGCGGTACCAATAATCAGGATCAGTGCTATATGTCGTTTCATTGAAATCCTCGATAACGTTTTTTCAGGTCGCGGATTATACACATGTTGGTCCGTAAATTCAAATCTTATCCCGTTTTTTCCGCAATTTACGGCTGTTTGCCGTCGTTGCGGGCATGCTCACGGGACTTGAGAGGGCATTTGTCGGTCGTCTGGGCATAGCGGCATCAGCCCTCCGGAATTCCCAAGTCCGACAGGCTTCCCAGGACTCGCCAAGGGTCGGCGATGTCGTGGAAGAGGGGGGCTGTCGCCGGGTACTTCATTTTAAGTTGACGCCGATAAGGCATATGGCATACATTTTGAGTATGTACAGGGAGCGTCTCCTGGTTTGCAGCAGGCTGCGGGGCTTGACTTTGAGTCACGAAATGATTACAAATCATGATACTATGCTGTTTGCCGGATGGTGTTGATTTACATTCATTGCAGGGTGCAGGGAAGAGTCACGGGGCATGTCGCGCTACGGTGAAGATGTTACCCGGAGCGTTTCCGGTAGCCTGCGGAGCCTTGCCGGGGGAAATATGGCTGTCATTCCCAAGGATTTGCCTGAGTTTGTAAATGAGTTTCAACAGCGGTTGGATGAACTGTTCGACAGGCTATTCAAGCTTGAGAAGAAAGGTTTACCAGGAGAACAGGATGTTACGCCTGCCGTGGACTGCTTCGAAACCGCCGATGAATACATGGTGGAAATCGAGCTGCCCGGTTTTTACCGTGAAGACCTGACACTAGGCGTCATCCGGAACGTGCTCGTCCTGGAGGGTGTAAAACGGGAAGAAGAAAAGGCGGATACGGTGAATTATATTTGCCTTGAACGGACATTCGGTCGCTTCTGCCGGACTGTCGAAATCCCGCCCATGGTTGATATTTCCGGAGTGAAGGCACGGTACATCAAAGGGATACTTTACGTCACTTTCCCCAAAGTGTCCGAGGCCGGGGCGAAAATCAAAGAGATACCGATTGAATAAGGAGATAAAAATGGAAAACAACCAGGAAAAGGAAGAGCTGAAAATACCGGAGACATTGCCTTTGCTTCCTGTGCGGGACGTGGTGGTATATCCCTATATGATAATACCCCTGTTTGTCGGCAGAGAGATTTCGATCAGCGCGGTCGACACGGCCTTGTCCGGAGACCGTCTGATATTTCTTGCGACGCAGAAGGACATTGCCGATGAAGACCCCGCTCCCGATTCCATCTACACAGTCGGCACGGTGGCCATGATAATGCGGATGCTGAAACTCCCGGACGGCCGGGTCAAGATTCTGGTCCAGGGGCTTGCAAAAGGACGGATTACCGAATTTGTCGATACCAAACCCTTCTTCTCCGTTCGTATCGAGCGGGTGGTGGAAGCCCCGGCAGCCGAAAGCACTCTTGAAACGGAAGCTCTCATGAGGACTGTCAAGGAGCAGCTATCGAAAATCATCTCAATGGGGAAGGTGGTCTCTTCCGAAGTTACGGTGATAGTGGAGAACATGCAGGACCCGGGCAGCCTGGCCGACCTCATAGCAAGCAATATCGGGCTGAAGGTCGAGGAGGCCCAGCTGCTTCTGGAGACCCACGATCCGATGGAACGTCTCATTAAGGTTAACGAGTATATGAGCAAGGAGTACGAGCTGCTTGCCATGCAGGCGAGGATCCAGTCCGCTGCCAAGGAAGAAATGGGCAAGACCCAGAGGGAGTACTTCCTTCGTGAGCAGTTGAGGGCCATTCAGCAGGAACTCGGCGAAGCGGACGCCCGCAGCGAAGAAATGGCGGAATTGCGCAAGGCGGTTGCAGAGGCTAAAATGCCCTCGCCGGTGGAGAAAGAGGCACTGAAACAGCTCGGCCGACTCGAGCAGATGCACCCCGACGCCGCCGAAGCCAATATGCTGCGCACCTATCTGGACTGGATGGTGGAGCTTCCCTGGAGCAAGTCCACCAAGGATTCTCTTGATATCAAGCGTGCCAGGGAAATCCTTGATGAAGACCACTACTACCTGGAGAAAATAAAGGACAGGATCCTCGAATTCCTCGCGGTCCGCAAACTCAAGAAGAAGATGAAAGGGCCCATACTCTGCTTCGTGGGACCTCCCGGCGTGGGCAAGACGTCGTTGGGAAAATCCATTGCCAGGGCCATGGGAAGAAAATTCATCCGTATCTCACTCTGCGGAGTGCGCGACGAAGCGGAAATCCGCGGGCACCGCAGGACCTACGTGGGCGCTTTGCCCGGCCGTATCATCCAGGGGTTGAAACAGGCCGGAACCAACAACCCGGTCTTCATGATGGACGAGATCGACAAGATAGGTGCGGATTTCCGCGGTGACCCTTCCGCCGCCCTTCTCGAAGCGCTGGATCCGGAACAGAACCATGCGTTCTCCGATCACTACATAAATCTGCCGTTCAATCTGACCAACGTCATGTTCATTACCACCGCCAATCAGATGGACCCTATTCCGAGCGCCCTGCGCGACAGAATGGAGGTAATAAACCTCTCCGGATACACGGAGGAGGAAAAGCTGCAGATTTCCAAGCGGTATCTCATACCGAGGCAGATAAAGGAGAACGGCATTACGGAAAAGACCATAACTTTTTCCGACGAGGCATTAAAGACCGTCATCGGCAAATATACCCGGGAAGCGGGACTGCGCAACCTGGAAAGGGAGATCGGCTCAATCTGCCGCAAGGTCGCTCGCAAGGTCGCGGAGGGAAAAGCGAAGCATTTCGTCATAAATGCCCTGACAGTAGCCAAATACCTCGGACCACCCAAGTTCCTCCGTGAAGCCGAGATGGAAGCGAATGAAATGGGCGTCGCAACCGGCCTGGCATGGACACCGGTCGGCGGCGAGGTCCTTTTCGTGGAAGCTACCGTGATGCAGGGAAAAGGCGGGCTGACACTGACCGGGCAGTTGGGTGACGTAATGAAGGAGTCGGCGCAGGCGGCCCTCTCCTACATCCGCTCGAAAACGGCGGAGTTCCATTTACCCGAAAACTTCTATGCGAATCTCGATATACATGTTCACGTCCCGGCCGGCGCCATCCCGAAAGACGGCCCTTCAGCGGGGATCACGATGGCTACGGCACTCGTATCCGCACTCACCAAGGTACCGGTAAAAAGGGAAGTCGCCATGACCGGAGAGATAACCCTGAGGGGACGCGTGCTCCCCATCGGAGGGCTCAAGGAAAAAATGCTGGCGGCTATCAGGGCCGGGATTACCACAATCGTAATCCCGAAACAGAACGAAAAGGACCTCGAAGAGATTCCGAAACATATCCTGAAGAAGGTTGCCGTGGTGACTGCCGAGAGCATTGATGACGTTTTGAAAACGGCCCTGGAGAAATATCCTCCTGTTCCACCGAACGTGCCGAAAAAGGAGGCTTCAGGGGGCAAGTCGACCCCACGTCGCGTCATCGCGCCTCCCAAGGGCTATGCCGCCGGAGCGAAGGGGTGAATGTAGGGAATCTTGGTGAATTCGGACTGATCAGCCGCATTGCCGGTCAAGTGAAACCGGGCGCCGGTGTCGAAGTAGGCATCGGCGATGATGCGGCCGTCACCAGTCCGACTGCCGGGAGCTTGACGCTGACTACGACCGATATGCTTGTGGAGGACATACATTTCGACCTCTCCTTGTGCGATCCGACAACGCTGGGCAGAAAATCGCTTTCGGTAAATCTTTCCGATATCGCTGCCATGGGAGGAGAACCTCGACATTTTCTCCTCTCCATGGCGGTCCCTTCCTGTACATCCTTGGAATTTATTGATGATTTAATACGCGGAACGCTGAGCATAGCCGATCAGTTCGGCGTTTCGCTCATTGGTGGCGATACCTGCTCCTCCAAGGGGGGGATTGTCATTTCCATAACCGTCATCGGGGAACAAGTTCCCGAACGGGTGGTCCGGCGCAGCGGTGCCACACCGGGAGACCTCGTCTTCGTGACCGGAACCCTCGGGGATTCGGCCCTCGGCCTGGAGTTGTTGAAAAAGGGAGAGCGCGGCTGCCGGGCTACGGACAGACATCTGGACCCCTGCCCCAGGGTTCGCGAGGGGGTGGCCCTCGCGGAGGCAGGTATACCGACGGCGATGATAGACGTGAGTGACGGCCTTCTGGCCGATCTGGGACACATTCTCGAACAATCCGCGGCCGGCGCACGGTTGGAGCTGGACAAAATTCCCCTCTCATCCTTTTTCCGCGAAAGGTACCGTACCTTGTGCGATCAATCCATTTCCCTCGCCCTTGCCGGGGGGGAGGATTACGAACTTCTCTTTACCGCTCCCGCCTCGCGGAAGCAGGAAATTTCAGCCATTTTGCAACGTCTCGGCACACCTGTGACGGCTATCGGCGAAATCACGGACGGCCGAAGGCTTCACGTCATTTCGGGAGATGGCAGTGAATACCGGATTACAAAGAGGGGATTTAACCACTTTGCCTGAATGTTATTGAAGGAGGCACGCATGAGGATTCAAATCGGGTACAAATTCATTCTCGGCTTTGTGCTGGTTGTGGCTGTCGTCGCTTTTTCACCGGAGGCTGTCCGGCTACTGGGGTACTCGGAAGAGATAACGAAGCTCCTCACCTATGTCGTCGCCCTGACCATCGGCCTGATTCTCGGATGGATCTTTTCCAAGACCTTTACCAAAAACATCTCTCACCTGACTGAATCCGCTGAATTCATCAGCCAGGGAGATCTTACCAGAAACGTGGAGATCGGTACCTCGCGTTTTCCCGATGAAACGTATGATATCGGGTGCTCCATAAACCGGATGGTGGAGAATCTGAGGGAACTTGTAAGGAATATAAGGGGGGTTGCCGAAAAAGTGTCGGTGTCGGCAAGAACCCTCTCCTGTTCCGCCCAGGAAATAAACGCTTCCGGCGAAGAAGTGGCCCATGCCATGGAACAGATATCCTGCGGAGCCGAAAACCAGGCCGGAATGGCGGGGAAAAGCGCCAAGATCATTCACGATATGGCCATATCCATAGAGCTTGTGGCAAAAAGGGCAAGGGAAACTTCAGCCGCCGCAAGGGAGACCAGCCGCACTGCCCAGAGGGGGGGATATCTTGCCAATGATTCCTTCGAGCGGATGAAGAATATTCTTGAAAATGTGGAAGTTGCCGGACGCCAGTTCATGGAATTCAATGCAAAGCTGCAGCGGGTGGGTAAAATAGCCGATTTCATAAGCGATATAGCACGCCAGACGAACATGCTGGCCCTGAATGCCTCCATTGAAGCGGCCCGCGCTGGAGAGTACGGCAAGGGATTTGCCGTGGTGGCCGATGAGGTAAGGAAGCTGGCTGACGGGACCGGAAAATCGGCCGAGGATATAATGGAGCTGATACGTGTCATAAGGGAAGAAAGCCGCCTGGTGCAGGCAGCCATAATGGAAAGTTCGAAACAGATCAGCGAAGGAAGAAAAAACATAGACGTAACCGGCACTTCATTCCAGGAAATCGTATGCACCGTCCTCGAAACGGAGCGGAAGGCCAACAGCATCGCCGACCTGTCCGCCATCCAGACCGAGGACGCGAAGAAAATGGTGGGTGCCGTTGACGAATTCGCAAAAATGGCCGAGGATAACGCCACTTCCACCGAGGAAGTGTCCGCCGCCACCGAACAGCAGACGGTCGCCATGCATGAGATGAGTCGCGCAGCCCAAGAACTGGCCATGCTCTCCGATGAGCTTCTGCGCAGCGTGGAGCGCTTTACCATTTCAAGTGATAATGGAAATCGATCGTGAGCGAACGACGTTACCTCCTTTTCGAAATCGCCGGTGAACGGCATGCCCTGCTGCTGGAAAACGTCGCCGAAATCATGGATCCTCCTGTTTTCTATCCCATCCCGAAGGCGCCACTTTGTTACCCGGGAGTGATAAATTGTCACGGCAGGCCGACCCCTGTTCTCGACCTTGCCTTCCTGTACTATGGAAAATCGGCAGGTGGCACCGGCAAGGTGCTTGTCCTGGACAGAAAGAAGGCGAACCTCGCTCTGCTGGTGCAAAGTGTCGTCAATATCGTTTTCGGTCCTTTTCCGGTCGTGGCTGCAGCCTCAAACGACGGCGTAGACTGGAAAATGCTGCAGGTTGCGGATGGCACGGCAAGATTCGTCGAACCGGAAGAACTCCTCGAAACCCTCGAGGCGGAAATGAACAGTCCGTTGAAAGATTCGGCTGGAAATCTTCCGGGTCGGGCCGCAGTGTTAAATGAAGGAAACGGGTGATCAGCGAATGGACATGTCCCAATACAGGGATTTATTCATTGCAGAAACGAAGGAGCATCTCGCCGGCATGGGAGAATGCATCGTCAGGCTGGAAAATGACCCTTCCGGCAAGGATGAGATCGATCCCCTTTTTCGTTTCGCCCATTCGGTTAAAGGTATGGCCGCCTCGATGGGTTACGATGCAATTGCGGAGCTTGCCCATGCCATGGAAGACCTCATGGACAGGGTCCGCAAGGGCGATATCGCCTTCGCGGCGACCGCAGCGGATCTGTTGATGGAAGGGGTGGACCGTCTCAATGAGATGGTCCGTGATGTGGAAAGCGGCGGGGCAGGCTGCCGGGACATCTCTGACCTGATCCGCAGGCTTAAAGGTTACGTCACGGAAGAGGCGGATCCTGCAACCCGGACCGGACACGCGGCGCCGGAAACTTGTTTAACCGTCGAGGCAGCGCCTGATGGCGAGACCGGAGCGCCGGACGATCCTGAAATCCGTAATCGGCGTGTTGACTTGTGGCAGACCGTTCGGGTCAGGACCGACATCCTTGACAATCTGATCAACGTTACCGGGGAGCTGGTTACCACGAAGCACCGGCTCATGAAAATAGGCGACGAGCTTGGATCGACCGGACTTGATGAGGCTGTCGCAGAGCTTTCCAAACTTCTGCGGGAACTCCATTCGGAGGTCATGCGGGTAAGGTTGATGCCGTTCGCCGCAATCGCCGAGCGGTTTCCCGGGGTGGTTCGACAACTGGCAAGGAAAAGCGGCAAGGAAGTCTCTCTTGAAATTGATGGAAAGGAAATCGAAATTGACAGGGGAATACTGGAACAGCTTGCCGATCCCCTGGTCCATCTGTTGAGAAATGCGGTCGACCATGGACTGGAAACGCGGGAGGAGCGTCTTTCCGTCGGCAAGACGGCAGCCG
>DATEVI010000334.1:0-2429 GCA_035281865.1 Geobacteraceae bacterium
AGCTGGCGATCGATGTACCCCTTGTACTTCACCTGTATCTCCACCTGCTCGCGCACTTCTTTCGGTATATCTGGAGCTCCGCGGTCAAATTCGGCAAGATCGGCGTAAGTGGTGTCCGGACGGCGGAGAAGCTGTTCGAAGGTCAACGCATTCTGCATCCCGGCGAAGCCATGCCTTTCAAGCACAGCAGGATCCACACCGGACGGAAGAATCCGGCCGCGCCGAAGCCGATCCAATTCTTCCTCTATCATGGTTCTCTTGCAAAGGAATGCGCGGTGATCCTCCTCAGGAAGAAGGCCAACCGCATACCCCTTTTCGCGGAGACGAAGGTCGGCATTATCCTCGCGCAAGAGGAGCCGGTATTCGGCGCGGGATGTGAACATTCGGTACGGCTCTTTTGCACCGAGCGTCACCAGATCGTCGATGAGAACACCGATATAAGCCTCGCTTCGCCCAAGAACGACAGGCTCTTTCTCCCGGACCCGCAGCGCGGCATTGATTCCCGCCATAAGCCCCTGGGCGGCCGCTTCTTCATAACCGGAGGTGCCGTTTATCTGGCCCGCATGATACAGATTCCGCACCTGCTTGGTTTCAAGGGAGGCATGGATCTGTATCGGGTCCACGTAATCGTACTCTATGGCATAGGCAGGCCGCATGATCTCCACCTGTTCGAGGCCTTCAATGGACCGGTACATGGCAAACTGTATATCTATCGGCAATGAAGTGGAAAGGCCGCTCGGATATATCTCGACAGTATCCCTGCCTTCAGGCTCAAGAAAGGTCTGATGCCTTTCTTTTTCCGGAAAACGCACGACCTTGTCCTCTATGGACGGACAGTAACGCGGGCCGACTCCCTGAATCACCCCTCCATAGAGAGGAGAGCGGTCGAGGCCGGAACGGATTATTGCGTGGGTTTTGTGGTTTGTGTAGGCGATATGACACGGGAGTTGCGGACTATCTATCCGGTCCGTGGAAAAGGAGAAAGGCACAGGAGCTTCATCACCGTACTGCGCTTCGAGCTTGCCGAAATTTATAGTACGTCCGTCAAGCCTCGCCGGCGTACCGGTTTTCAGTCGGCCTACCTCGAAACCCAGTTCACGGAGATGGTCGGAAAGTCCAATGGAGGGTGGATCACCGGCCCTGCCACCGGGATAGTTGGTCAGACCGATATGGATGAGGCCTCGCATGAAGGTACCGGTTGTAAGAATGACCGTCTTGCCCTGATATCTTATGCCGACCTGGGTATTGACACCAGTTACCGCATCGCCCTCCACATGCAGACCGGTAACTTCTCCCTGTTTCAAATCCAGCCCATCCTGGTTTTCCAGCACCTGCTTCATCCTCAGACGGTACTGCTGCTTATCCGCCTGTGCCCTGGAAGCGCGAACTGCGGGACCTTTTTTCGTATTCAGGATACGAAACTGAATGCCGGTTGCATCGATGTTTTTCCCCATCTCCCCACCCAGAGCATCAATCTCCCTGACCAAGTGCCCCTTGGCAAGGCCGCCGATGGCCGGGTTGCAGGACATGAGAGCTATGGCATACAGATTTGTTGTGACAAGCAGTGTAACGCAACCCATCCGTGCCGCGGCCAGAGCCGCTTCGCATCCGGCATGGCCGGCCCCGACAACGATTACATCATATACTTTTTCAAAAACCACCATTGTACTGCCCCTGACAAACTGCAATTGTTGTGCTTTCAATAATCATAGATCTTGCCAAAAAAAGTTGAAAACTGAAAACATCTCTTGTCTTGGCCGCTCATTCTTGCGCTGGAGACCAATGCGGAAACCTCAAAAACTATTTTTCCCGTGCTCTCTGCTCGCCCTGCGAAAGGCCGCAATTTTGATGTTTTTATTTTTAATACTCAATCATCCTCAAATGTTTCACGTGAAACACCACCTATTTTCCTATGCAAAAACGCTGAAATATAAGATTTAGTATATCATCTGGCGTTGTCTCTCCGGTTATTTCTCCGATAGCGTTCAGCGCGTCACGAAGGTCCAAGGCTAGTATCTCCAGATTCATGCCCCCTTTATAATTGCATGTGAAATTATTCAATGCAACCTTGGTCTTTAACAAGGCATCCCGGTGTCGGGTCAGAGACAGGACGACATGCTCACGGCTGTCAACAGCATCGTTATGCACAAAAGTGGAAAAAATCATTTCCCTCAGGCGGTCGATACCTATACCCTTTACGGTCGATATTTCTACATTCTGCTTATCCAGAAATTGATCTGGAATATTAATGACGTGAGTAAGATCGGCTTTGTTTTTCACCACTATAACATTACTGTCCGCCACAGCCTCGGCAAGAAGCCTGTCTTCGTCATCGAACGGGCGCGAAACATCAAGAACTACAAGGACGAGGTCTGCCATGGCAATCCTTTCCAAGGCAAGCCGCACCCCTTCCTGTTCCACAACATCCT
>DATEVI010000335.1:0-4106 GCA_035281865.1 Geobacteraceae bacterium
ATTTGTCAATGCAGGCCCGGCAACCGACGCAGTCGTCAGTGATGCTCATCGCGAATATGGCCTGCGCCTCGCTGGCCTGCAGGTTAACGACGCAGGGGTGCTTCGCGATGAGGACGGCGATTCCCCCTTCGGGCGACCGGATGAACCCGTCCGCCGCCTTGAGCTCGACGGTGAAGGCCTCGACGTCGTAAGGATCGATCTCTCTGAGATGGCCGACGCCGCACGCCCGGACGAGGTCGGGGATGAAGACTTTCCGGCCGGGGCTGCCGTCGGCCCTGATCCCGAGCTGGGGCGTCGGCTGATGGCCAGTCATGGCGGTCGTGGCGTTGTCGAGGATTACGAGGATGAAGCGCGCCCCTTGGAAGACGGCGTTGATGAGGCCTGGGATCCCCGCGTGGAAGAAGGTGGAATCCCCGATTGTGACGATGATCGTTGGGAAATCGGCCCCACTCGCAGCATAGGCGTGGTAGAAGCCTGCCCCCTGGCTGATGCAGGCGCCCATGCAGTGGCAGGTGTCCACGGCGCCGAAGTTCATTCCCAGGGTGTAGCAGCCGATGTCGCTGGGGAAAATTCCTTTGGGAAAAGTCTTGCGGATCGCGTAGAAGGCAGCCCGATGGCCGCATCCCGCGCAGAGGGATGGCCGTATCCCCTTCTTCGCAGCCGTGACAACCGGAGCCGCAGGCAATTCGAGGAATTTCCGGAGAACCTCCTCGATGACATCGGGCGTCAGTTCCCCCTGCCGGGGGACGTCTCCGGAGTTCCGGCCGGTGATCCGGCTGTCGATAAGTTGCATCTCAATCACCGCATCCGTCTCCTCGAGGACAAGGATCTTTTCATAGCGCTTCCGGACCGCTGCGATGAAGGGACGGTGGAGGGGATAGGCGAGTCGGACCTGATAGAGGTCGATTCTCCCCGCCGATCCAAGGCTCTCTAAGAGTTCGGAGGCGTTGGAAAAGGCGACGCCGGAGGCGACGATGCAGGCCTGCGGCCGGGCGCCGCCACCGGAGGAGAGGACGGGGGCGAAGACCGGTTCCTCGGCGATCCGGTCCAGTTTTTCGTTCAAGAGGCGATGGATTTCGGTAAGAAACTGCGGGGTGGCCACCCACCGGCCGGGGTTCTTTTCAAAATTTGCTTTCTGCTCCCGGTACCGCGGCGGGTGGCAGGCGACGTTCTGCCGGGCGTGGCAGACGAGGGTCGTCGGCCGGAGCACGACAGGAATCTCGTATTTTTCCGAAAGAGAAAAGGCCTCGGCCACCATCTCTTTCGCCTCACGGGGCGAGGAGGGGTCGAAGACCGGCGCCTTGGCGAAATGGGCGAAGAGGCGGCTGTCCTGCTCTGTCTGGGAGCTGTGGGGGCCCGGGTCGTCGGCGGCGATCAGGATGAAACCGCCCCTGACGCCCAGGTAGGCCGCGCGGGTGAAGGGGTCCGCCGCGACGTTAAGGCCCACCTGCTTCATTGCCACTGCCGAGCGCCGCCCCGCCATACTGTTGGCGAGCGCCGTCTCGCAGGCGACCTTCTCATTCACCGACCACTCCGTGTGGATTGCCGAGCCGGTCTCCTTCGCGAAGGCGACGACCGAAGAAAGTATTTCCGAGGCCGGCGTCCCCGGGTAAGCGGCAGCAAGCGTGCATCCCTCCTCGACGAGGCCCCGGCCGATTGCCTCGTTTCCCATCATGATTCTCTGTTCCGGCATATCCATTTGTTTCCCCCTTTGCCGTTTTTCCATGTCCATTCCGCACACAAAAAAAGCCATGGGTTGTGCGCCCATGGCTTCGATTATATTCCGTTATGCTATTAAATTCCGATCTGCCTTAGACCCGCACCCCTCCCCCATTATGTGAACTGCGCCACCACCAGAGGTTCAACGTGCGGTTTATGGTTTCCATAAAAATACCTTTTGTTGCGGTTTTTACACGATCCGAAAATAAAATGCAAGCATTATTTCCGCTATTTCTTTCCCCATACTCATGGGCTGAAATGGTATTTGGGTATACTTTCTGCGAACTGAAGTCTACTAATGGATGAGATCATGTTCAGGCAGGTTATGCAGATGCCGTACATATGAGCTCAGCATCTCCGGCAGGTACCTTCCCCACAACTTGATCGGCGCGTGGTCAATATCGATCCTGGGGCTGAATCCAACCGCGAAAAGGGATTCAACAAGGAACTCAACGTTCATGGGAATATAACCTCTATAGCTTTTATTATCCCTCTGGGCGATTATCCTCTCCTCGTGGAGGCTGTTGCCAAGTTCGGATTCAACCATGTCGGGGAAGGTGGAGAGTATCACCTCTATGTTTATCTTCGGCTCCACATCTACAAGGAAGAGTTCCAATCCTTTTTTCAGGTCCTCTTCGGGAATTCCACGATCCAGGTACCGTTTCCAGGCCATGTTCTCCCGATATCGTTGACAGACATGTTCAGCATTCCATGGGATCTCAAGGATCAGGTTTACGGCCTGATACTTGCCGCTGAAGTCCTCCCGTTCAATAACCCTAATATCCGGAGTCTGCATCAGGGCCTTTTCGAGCTGCTGTAGATCATTGCTCTTCGCTACGATCTTTATAGCGCCCACGTCGTGTATCGTCAAAGCAGCCCTATCGAACCTGATGTTGCCGTCTCTAAAGCTCCCGGCGATTAACTCTTCGGCTCGTATGAATTCTTCCACCATTTCTTCAGCAGGAGTTACGAACCTGTCGAGTGAGACCCCTGAGAGTTTTGCCCTTTCCTGGGCCATCTCCTTGGCTCGTTCGACGACTTTTTCAAATATCCAATCAGCGATTCTTCGATTCGCTTTTTCAGCAATTCTTTTCGGCCGCTTTATTCTGAACGATCCGAGCAGATGATTCTGCTCATCAAGGCAGACCACCGCATTTATGGGGGCTTCCCGATAATAGTAATCCGGGTTTCCCCGGTAGCGACTAAAAAGCTCTGCCACCCGTGGCCCTGCGTCCTGGTCATCATTGCAGATAATATCGCGCAGTTCTCCCTTGGACAGGATACACTTCTGATGGAATGGTCTCTGGTGAGTCATGTCGAGCAGGCGCCCGGCCAGTATCGCCAGTGATTCATTGATGACAAAGCCATCACAGATGAGAATTTCAGTGAGGGAACGACAGTCACCCGGCTCCGGGCAATTGCAGAACCAGCGTTCGGCAATATTGAACAAAGCATTTCGGTGTATAAATGAGGTCAGATACACGTTTGCGACTCCCGCCCTCCCGATCGATTGAGGCTATGGTACGTAAAGCAGCGTCAAAGCGCAACTGGAATTAACTGGGACAGCTTCGTAAACAGGGGGAGGCGGAACTCATCCTATCTCCCAGGTGGTGGCCGTGGGTGAGTCCTTAAGAATGACGTTCTTATCCGCTAATGTTTTCCTTATCTCATCGGCCTTTGCCCAGTTTTTTGCCCCTCTGGCGATATTTCTTTCCCCGATCAGGCGCTCAATTTCCTCTGCGTTAAGCCCCTGTTTGGCAGACTCTTTTTCCCTGTCCTTAAGAAAGTAATCATCAACGGCATCCCGGAAGAATCCCAGTACCCCTCCTGCTTCCTCAAAATACTGGTGTGCCTGGTGAAGGATGAAAAGGGTCTCAGGGGATGCAAGAGAAGGCTTCTCCGCTAAATAACCGTTAATGATCCTGGTCGCCTCAAAGAGGCAACCAACGGCGCGGGCGGTGTTGAAATCGTCATCCATGGCTTCTACAAATTTTTCCCGCTGGGCGTTGATCCTGTCCAGGACTTCGGCATGCTTCCCCGTCAAGCCGAGGGAAATGGAGTCGGGCGCCTGCCGGCCGGCCAGGGCGTCACTGATCGTTTTCAGGGCGGCGTAAAGGCGGTTCATTCCCTGCCTGACCTCGGCGAGATAGGCATCCGTGTAATCCACGGGGCTCCGGTAATGGTTCTGCAGTATAAAAAGCCTGAGCACTTCGGGGTGATATGCCTTCAACATGTCCCTTAGGGTAAAAAAGTTTCCCAGAGACTTGGACATTTTTTCACTGTTGATCCTGACGAACCCGTTATGGAGCCAATATTTGGCTAAGGGCTTGCCCGTCGCCCCTTTCGACTGTGCCATCTCGTTTTCATGATGGGGAAAGATCAGATCC
>DATEVI010000336.1:0-4994 GCA_035281865.1 Geobacteraceae bacterium
CGAAAGGTATTCAAAGCTCCTTACCTCTCCCAAATTCGCCAGGGAGGCGGCTGAACGAATCGTGCCGCTCCTGGAAAGGCAGGGGCGCACCGAAGAGGCCGCATATCTGGCAAAAAAATTCGCCAAGGGCTGTTGTTGATCGCTTCTACTTCCCGTTGCGCTCATGCTCGCGCCGCGCCGATTCGACATCCCGCATGACGCCATACACGTCGGCCGATATGCTGCTCTCCTCGAATCGGCCGGTCAGTATGGTCTCAGGGCTGAGCTCGCCTGTGGTGCACAGCTTCCATATCTCCCTGCCGTAGTCGGTTGTCAGGACTTCAGGCGCGAAACGGCCGAAGTAGGCGGTCATGTTTGCTACGTCCCGCTCGAACATGCGGGCTGCGTTGTTGTTTCCAGCGGAATTGATGGCTTGGGGCAGGTCTATGATGACCAGCCCGGCGCTGCCGACGAGCACGTTGTACTCGGACAGGTCGCCGTGGACTAGTCCGGCGCAGAGCATGAGAACGATTTGCGCGATCAGGGATTGGTGGTATTCACGGGCCTGCGCCCCGGTCAGTTTCACATCGTTGAGCCTCGGCGCGTTGTTGCCGTTTTTGTCTACCACCAGCTCCATCAGCAATATTCCCTCGACGTAGCTGAAAATCCGCGGCACACTCACGCCAGCGGCGGCGAGGCGGTGCAGGGCGTCCACCTCGGCGTTCTGCCAGCACCCCTCCTGCTGTTTCCGGCCATAGCTGGTGTGCTTCTCCATGGCGCGCGCCTGGCGGCTGTTCCTCATCTTGCGACCTTCCTGGTACTGGGCCTGCTTGCTGAAGCTCCGGTTGTCGGCGTCCTTGTAAACCTTGGCGCAGCGCATCTCTCCCATGGAGCGGACGACATAGACCTCGGCCTCCTTGCCGCTCATAAGCTGGCAGACGACCTCATCTACGATGCCGTTATGCACTAGTGTTTCGAATTTTTGCGGAATTTTCATAAGTTCTCATATCCTGTTCTGGATGCAGGGAAGTCGTTTTAGGACATTTCCCTGTCGATTTGGCTTGGGGGTCAGCTCGTAATGGAATGGAATGTCGCGGACCGTTGTCAAGGGGGTAATATTGCTGTATAAAAAAGACCATCAGGCTGGGGAACTTAAAAGTACCGAAACGAAGTACCCCATGAGGAAATATTTCAGAAGGTAAGCTGCTCGATCACTGTACACTTATCCGTGGTTAAAAGATAGGGGAACCATTCGTAAGCAACCAGGGGGCAGGGAGGGATTTGAAGGTCTCAGGGTAAAGTTGGAATGGGAAGGAGAGTTGGAGGTCCCCCTCCGCCGGGGCGGAAGGGGTGAGGTTATGCCATGGTTTCGAACACGATAGACATACGGGAAAATGTTTCGCTTGCCGCCTTGACAACCTTCGGGGTTGGCGGCCCGGCGCGGTATTTTGTCCAGATTTCGAGAGAAAAAGATGCTGTGTCGGCCTTGGCCTTTGCCTGTGAAAGGGGTCTTGATCCCATTGTTCTGGGCGGAGGAAGCAACGTACTGATCAGTGACGAAGGTTTCCCGGGACTCGTGATCCAGAACCGTATAAAGGGATTAACTGTCGAGGAGGCGGGCGGCAACGTGCTCGCCAACGTCGGCGGCGGCGAAGACTGGCAGGATTTCACGGACCTCTGTGTTGCGAGGGAATGGCAGGGTGTTGAATGTCTTGCGGGAATACCCGGAACGGTTGGCGCTTCCCCTATCCAGAATGTAGGGGCATACGGTCAGGAAGTCTCGCAGGTTATCTCGCGGGTACGATGCCTGGAAACAGCGACCGGCAAAGCCGTAACATTCGATAATGAGCAATGTGCATTCCGCTACAGGGAGAGCATCTTCAATACCAGGGAAGCCGGGAAATACATCGTAATATCCGTAACCTTCAATCTCATAAGGGGTGGAGCGCCGGTCGTAAAATACCGGGAGCTAGAAGAGCGCCTTGCAGACATCCCTTCGCCGACACTGGCGGATGTGCGCGACGCCGTTATAGCGATCAGAGCCGGCAAGGGGCTTCTTATCAGGACCGGTTACGAATCATTCAAGAGCGCCGGGTCATTCTTCAAAAACCCCATTGTTACACGCAGCCGGTTCAAACATATCGAATCCCTTGTTGCCGCGCATGGGGGCTCGACCAACTGGGCCTGGCCTTTGCCGAACGGCGACGTCAAGATTTCTACTGCTTGCCTGATCCAGCGCTCGGGATTCGACAGAGGTTTTCGCAGGGGAACCGTCGGCATCTCGCCTCACCACACCCTGATCCTGATCAATCGTGACGGGGCGTCGGCCCGGGAAATCGTCGATTTTGCCGTGGAGGTGCAGCAGCGTGTACTGGACCGCTTTGGTGTTCTCCTGAAACCCGAAGCCCGTCTCATCGGATTCAGTTCTTCCCCGTTCATCGAGTTGACATAAGAATGGAGCATTAATGGGGACATCCATGTTGCCGATGATCTCCTCTGCGGCAAATGGGGGAGTGATAGGTCAACCCGTCACAGCGATAACCTCTTCATACGCGGTCACGCCCTCCAGCATCTTCTGGATGGCGACCTGGCGCAGGTTGATCATGCCGTCTTTTTTCGCTATGTTGTAAATCGTGTCGAGGTCGACCGTATCGGTCAGCACGGACTTTACATTTTCAGTAAAATCCAGTACCTCGAAGATTCCAGTCCTGCCCTTGAAGCCGGTTCCCCGGCATTCCGAGCAACCCTCCCCGTCGTATACCCGGTATACCCCTTTCTCCAGCTGCAGATAGTCGACTTCCTTGGCGCTGAGGATTCTTTCCTTTTTACAGTCGGGGCAGATCTTTCTCAGGAGCCTCTGGGCGATGATGCCGACCACGGTGGAGGAGATGAGGAACGAAGGAATTCCCAGGTCGAGAAGACGGGTTATGGAGGACGGCGCGTCGTTGGTGTGCAGGGTGGAAAGTACCAGGTGCCCGGTGAGGGCCGCCTGCACGGCATTCTCGGCCGTTTCGCGGTCCCGTATCTCTCCCAGCATGATGATGTCGGGGTCCTGGCGAAGTATGTTTCTCAGGATGGTGCTGAAGGTCACGCCGATGGCCGGTTGCACGCCCACTTGGTTGAACTCCTCCATTACCATTTCTATCGGGTCTTCGACGGTTACAATGTTCACCTCCGGCGATGAGAGCGCCCTGAGGGAGGAGTAGAGGGTGGTGGTCTTTCCGCTGCCGGTCGGACCGGTTACCAGGATGATGCCGTTCGGCTTGCTGATGAAGGAGTTGTACAGTTGAAATTCCCTGGGATAGAAACCGATCCGGTCGAGGTCCTGCATGAGGATCTCCGGATCGAAAATCCTTATGACCACCTTTTCCCCGAATGCCGTGGGGAGAGTGGAAACCCTGAGCTCTATATCTTTACCCTTGTTGTTCGTTTTTATCCTGCCGTCCTGGGGACGCCTTTTCTCGGCCAGGTCCATCCTGGAGAGCATTTTGATGCGGGAGACGATCGCCGGATGAAGCTGTTTGGGCACCGTATGGATGTTGTGCAACACCCCGTCCAGACGAAAGCGTATCAGCGATATTTCTCTTTTCGGTTCTATGTGGATGTCGCTGGCCCGCTGGTCGAACGCATATCCCAGGAGAAATTCCACGGCGGTTATGATGTTCTTGTCGGTGCTTTCGATCTCCTGATGACCTTTGAGCCGAACATACTGCTCAAGGTTTCCGATGTCGAAGGAAGTCGTTATTTCCGACTGGGCGGCAAGGACCGAGGCTCGGAAGCCGAAAAACTCCCACAGGATTTTCAGAATATCGCTCTTCGAGCTCAGCACGCGCCTTATCTTGATCTTTCTCGCGCTGCAAAGGCTTTCGATTCCCTCGGTGTCGTAGGGGTCCGCCACGGCCAGGGTCAATACGCCGCCGTTCTCCGATACCGGCACGATAGTGTGTTTCAGGGCAAAGGGGCGCGGGATGCTGCCGGTGACGATGTCGAGGTTGAGCTTGAGCGGGTCCAGTTTCAGGTATTCCAAATGAATGGCCGATGCTATTGCCTCGGTGATCGCATCTTCGGTTAGAACCTTGCTGCTTCCGGGGATCAGCAGGTTGAAGGAGGAAATTACCTCGGCCGGGGAAACCAGTTCCGGGGCCTTATGAAATCTGCGGGAATAGCCTGCCTGCTGATAGCTTTGCAGCCGCGTGCTCTGGGCATCGCCCTTGGCGAGGATGTCACCGTACTGCTCTTCCGATATGAGTCCTCTCTTCAGGATGATCTGCGCGACATTTTTGATGGTAAGCACCTTCTTCTGCGTCATTTACGTTCCTTTCGGCAAGCGTCTACAACTCCAGTTCCCTTTTGACTTCCTGCAGGTACTTATCGATATCGGCGGAGCTTTCCATTGCCAGCACCTTTTGCGCGATTTCGTCGGCACGGCTGCGGGAGATTTTCCGTATCGCCCGCTTGACGGCCGGAATATACGGGGCGGAAAGGCTGAAATCAAATATGCCCATGCCAAGCAGCATAACGGCGTTTACCGGATCCGCGGCCATCTCGCCGCAAAGGGACACCCGTTTCCCCGCCTGACGGGCAACCTCGGCAACTTTGTTGATGGAATGCAGGACCGCGGGATGGTAGGGATTATAATATTTCCGCACCTTCGGGTTGTTCCGGTCCGCCGCCATGGTGTATTGGATAAGGTCGTTGGTTCCGATGCTGAAAAAGTCGACCTCCCTGATGAGCAGATGGGCCGTCTGCACGGCCGCCGGTAATTCGATCATGATGCCGAAGGGGATATCATTGTCGAAAGCGTGCCCATCCTTTTGCAGTTCCAGGCGGATCTCGGAGAGGATTTTCCGGATGGTTCTGATTTCGTCTACGCTCGAAACCATTGGGAACATGAGGTTTGCCGTGCCGTGCACGGAAGCCATGAGGATTGCCGCAAGCTGTTCACGGAAGATATCTTCCCTTTCCAGGGAGAACCGGATGGAGCGCCATCCCATGAACGGATTGTCCTCTTTGGG
>DATEVI010000337.1:0-2157 GCA_035281865.1 Geobacteraceae bacterium
TACGGTAAGAAAATCGCCGCCTCTTCTCGCGGAAATAAGCTCCCCTACAAACCTCTTTTCCGCGTCGAGGGGTCTGTCCGCCTGGGCAATAATCTGATTCTCTTCTTCAATCGCCGTCAAGTAACGCACTTCATCGAGAACTTTGCTGTCTTTCACAATCCGGTAAGGCGTTTCTATAAAGCCGAACTTATTGACCCGCGCATAGGTGCTGAGTGAAACAATAAGGCCGATATTCGGTCCTTCCGGCGTCTCTACCGGGCAGATACGGCCATAATGGGTATGATGAACATCACGCACTTCAAACCCCGCCCTTTCACGTGTAAGACCGCCGGGACCGAGGGCCGAAAGCCTGCGTTTGTGGGTAATTTCCGAGAGGGGATTGGTCTGATCCATGAACTGCGACAACTGGCTGCTTCCGAAAAACTCGTTCACAACGGCGGAAACGGGCTTAGCATTGATAAGGTCATGAGGCATCATGGTTTGAATGTCCTGCAGGCTCATCTTCTCCTTGATGGCCAGCTCCATTCTCACCAAACCAATACGATACTGGTTCTCAATAAGTTCCCCCACAGAGCGAACACGCCTGTTTCCCAAATGGTCGATATCATCGATGCTGCAATCTCCCACTCCACTTTTCAGATCAAGCAGATATTTGACCGCAGCAAGTATATCCTCCTTCAACAATACCGTTACGTCCGTGGGTACGTTGAGACGCAGCTTGTAATTCATCTTTGCCCTTCCCACATCGGAGAGGTCATAACTCTCCGATTCAAAGAAAAGACTGTTAAAAAATTTCTTAGCCGTATCCAGAGTAGGAGGATTGCTCGGCCGCAGTCTTCTGTATATCTCGATGATCGCCTCATCGGCAGATGCTATGCGATCCATGAGCAGCGTCTCCCTGATCGAGGCGTTCTCTTCCCCCTCGTCTATCTGGATTAGCCTTATTTCGCCGACCCCTCTCTCACGCAGAAGTTGCAAACCGTCATTGGTTAATTCTTCATTGCAATTCAGCAGCGCCTCGCCGGTTTGGGGATCGACAATATCTGACGCAAGAATCTTGCCTGCAATTTCTCCATCGTCAACCTGGATGCGTTTTATCCCTGATTCAACTATTTTCCTTATCAGGGGCTTGGTTAATTTTCTCCCTTTTCTTGCAAGAATTTCACCTGTTTTTTGTATGGCTATATCTTCCGGTACCTTCATGCCTACGAGAGAATCATCAACAGCGAGGTAGAAACGTCCATCTTCAAAGTATATACGTTCAATGTTATAAAAATAATTAAGAATTTGCTCCGTTGAATTTCCCACGGCCTTGAGCAGGATCGTTACGGGCATTTTCCTTCTTCTGTCTATCCTGACATAAAGAATATCTTTGGAATCAAATTCTAAATCCAGCCACGAACCTCGAATCGGAATAATCCTTGCGGAATAGATGATTTTCCCGCTGGCAACGGTTTTCCCCTTGTCATGATCAAAAAAGATTCCGGGCGACCGGTGCAACTGGCTGACGATAACCCTTTCCGTACCATTGATGATGAAAGTGCCGTTATCGGTCATCAGGGGCAGTTCGCCGAAATAAATTTCCTGCTCCTTGATATCCCTTATAGGCCTTTGCTCAGTATTACGATCCATATCAAAGACAACCAGTCTGACTACGATCTTCAGGGGGGCCGCATAGGTCATCCCTTTTTGGAGACATTCCTTAAGGTCATATCTCGCCTCTCCGATTTTATAACTCAGGAATTCAAGCGAGCATTTCCTGCTGAAATCGGAAATAGGAAAAACGCTTTTGAAAGCGCCCTGAATGCCGAAATTACCCCTTTTTGCAGGCGCCACGTCTTTTTGCAGGAATTTCTCATAAGATTTTGTCTGAATGTCAATAAGGCAAGGAATATCCCAAACTTTTTTGATGCGACCGAAATATTTTCTTAATTCACCCATAGCTTCCTTAATATCATTGGTTTTTAACGACTTTGCTTGCTTCGGCTATGCCTTCGCAACCATTGCATAATACATCCCGGTCTTGTAGCTTATCCACAAAATAACTACCGACTACTTCAACTCTACGGTGCCGCCCACCTCTTCTATCTTCTTCTTAATATCAGCGGCCTCTTCCTTGGAAACAGCCTCCTTTACAGGTTTGGGGACACCCTCCAC
>DATEVI010000338.1:0-4869 GCA_035281865.1 Geobacteraceae bacterium
GCATATGGCGAGCTCAGCGCCTACTGCGAAGCCAACGGTATCCCGCTTGAGGCGTTCAGACAGTTCAAGCCTTCAATGCTGATGGTGACGCTGACGCTCATGGAACTTATGAAATTGGGCGCTACCCAAAAAGGTGTTGACCTGTTCTTCCATGAACTGGCGAATAAGGACGACAAAGTCGTCGAGGGAATTGAGACTGTTGATGAGCAACTCAATTACGTTGTCTCCATGGCGGACGGCAATGAAGACGAATTTGTCACTTATTCGGTCAAGGATATGAAGACCATCGGGGAGAAGTTCGATACTCTTGCGGATGCGTGGCGCAAAGGTGACGTGAAAAAACTGGATGAGTTAATGATTACTGAACTCAAGACACGACTGCCGAAGCTTTACAAGACACTTATAGTTGATCGTAACAGGAATTGGTTGCCCTTGATCGATGCCTATCAGAAGACGCCCCGGACAGAATTCATCCTGGTTGGCGTCGGTCATCTGGTGGGGCCGGATGGAATAATCGAGGCCCTTAAAAAGAAGGGATACAAGGTCGATAAGCTGTAACCTGCTATCCGTTTGCTGAGACCGTTGTCGCTATGTGAAAATAGCCGGCAGAGCTTCGATCAAGCGTGGATAGAACGGAATGAATTGTCCCCCCCTTTTTATTGTTGGATTGTAAACCTACGGTTGACAATCATGCCTTATTTGGTTTACAAATAAAGGGGAGAATTTATCGGGGGTTTACATGGATATAAGGGAATTCATCCTCGAATCGGTTTACAGGGGGAAGGACGAGGGGCTCTCCCGGAAGATCGCCGTCCAGTCCGGCATTTCCCGCCAGGCGGCACAGAAGCACCTGCGTAAACTCATCAAAGAAGGTCTTTTGCGGATGACCGGGACGACCAAAGCGGCCCGCTACTCCCTTGTCCCCTTGGTGGACGAAGTACGCACCATCCCCCTTTCTTCCGGCCTTGAGGAAGATGTTATCTGGAGAACGACAGTTCGGCCGCTACTCGGAGATCTGCATTCTAACGTGCTTGCCATCTGTAACCACGGTTTTACCGAGATGTTCAATAATGTTCTCGACCATTCCGAAGGGACACGCGCGTCTGTCAGAATAAAAGTAACTGCATACCATGTTGAGATGTCGGTTGAAGACAATGGGGTCGGGATTTTTCATAAAATACAAAGAGATTTCGGCCTGGAGGATGAGCGGCATGCGATCCTCGAGCTCTCGAAAGGGAAATTGACTTCCGACCCGAAGCGGCACAGTGGTGAAGGGATATTTTTCACCAGCCGCATGTTCGACAGGTTCTCAATACTCTCGGGGAAGCAAGTTTTCGTGTATTCACAGGAAGATTCGGATTGGCTGCTGGAAAACATTGGGGACCACACCGGTACGGCTGTCGTGATGGAAATCGGGAAAAGCAACTCCCGCACAGTAAAAGAGGTCTTTGACCGTTACTCGTCCGTCGATCATCCCGGGTTCTACCGGACACAGGTGCCGGTCTTTCTTGTTCAGTACGGCGATGAAAATCTTGTCTCCCGATCCCAGGCGAAACGAGTGCTGACGAGGGTGGAGCGGTTTACGGAGGTTATCCTGGATTTCCGCGGCGTGAGCCAAATCGGTCAGGCGTTTGCAGATGAGATATTCCGTGTCTTTCGACAGGAGCATCCGGAAGTGAACCTGGTTGCGATAAACACGACTGAAGAGATAGACTGGATGATACAGCGAGCGAAGAACCAGGCGTAAAGCTGATTTGCAGAGGGAATGAGCTGCTCATGGGAAATCGCCTAAGGTAACCAACCCCTTCCCCAAGGCTGAGAAGAGGCGAAGACGGCAAGACTTGATGACCATTTTCGTCAATGGCAAACAGAAGCGAGTCAGGCGGCCGCCCACAATCGACGGCATGGACGCCGATGAGTTCATCCGCGGAAATGCCGACCCTGTCTGGCTGCATCAGCATGAGATGTGGGAGTACGTGGAAGAACCTGATTTTAATTTTCCCGTTCCTTGGCAAGCAGATTGCATTCCGAAGCCCTGAATGTTGAGGAGCGTCGCCATGATCATCCGTTTCTGTATCATTTTTTTGCTTTTATCCGCGGCTCAGGCTTCCGCTGATATTTACTCATATGTCAATGAAGATGGTGTCGAATGTTATACCGACATACCGTCGCGAAAAGACGCGGTTCTGATCATGAAAACACCCGCACCGGCCAGGAAAGACTTGGCGAAAAAATCCGCAGGCTTCAGACGTCAAATGACGGGCAATTCAGAATCACGCGCTGCGGCAAGCCGGCAAGGCATCACCGCAACCGGCATTACCTGCAATCTGCCTGTCCGGGGCAGAATAACCTCCACCGTCGGTCTGCGCACGGACCCCATCGACGGCACCCCTCGTTATCACAACGGAGTGGACATAGCAATTCCCGAGGGAACACGGGTAAGGCCTGTGGCGGACGGCACGGTGATCTACAGTGGTTGGAGGGGCGGTTACGGCAACGCGGTAATGGTTGAACACCCCGATGGAATGACTACTATTTATGCACATAACAAGCTCAATGTGGTTGCCGTGGGCGACCAAGTAGACAGAAATGTGACCATTGCCTATTCCGGATCGACCGGACGTTCCACGGGACCGCATCTGCATTTCGAGGCCTGGAGGGACGGTGTAAATGTAACATCGACCTTTATGGGATATGACGGCGCTGAGCAAGCCGGCCCCGCTTATCAGCAGATCGCACTCAGACCAAACCCCGTTCGGACAGCAGTTCTTCCGGACGGTTCCGTGCTGTTCACCAATTTGCCTTATACCCATCCCTAGTTTTCATGCCCGATCAATCAGGATAGTGGAGCAATTGCCGATCGGAACAGGACTTCTCCCCTTGACCAGCGCGGCAGGCGAGGTAAGCTTATCAAAATAACTCGTCCGGGCGCGTAGCTTAGCTGGTAGAGCAGGCGACTCTTAATCGTCAGGTCCGCGGTTCGACCCCGCGCGCGCCCACCACCTTCCAAACCGAAAGAGCCTTTCCCTCAGCATCCACCGCACTTCCGTTATGTTTGAACTACTTTCTCCAACGTCAAATCTGGTAATCCTGTACAAACACCCTCATATTGCGCGGCTTTATAAAGACCTTCTCCCCTGCCCCCAGTCCCAGCTCCCGGTATCGCTCCTTTGTCAGTTCCGCCTCGATAATCTCGAGCGTGTCCAACCGCTCCAATTCGAACCGGGCAACCGATCCGGCACCCTGAATATGGAGCACGGTGGCTTCAATCTCATCGGTTCCCTGCCGGGTGCGGTTGATCTCGATGTCGTATGGCCTGACATAAGCAACAACGGCCTTGCCGTCCTCTTCCCGATATTCCGGAAGGTCGATACTGAAATCGGCGATTTTCGCCGAACCCGCATGTACCCTGCCGTGAAACAGGTTGACATTGCCGAGGAAGTTGAAGACGAACGGATTGGCAGGCTTGTCATAGACCTCTTCGGGGGTTCCCGCCTGTTCGATCCTGCCCTCATTCATTACTACGATACGGTCGGCCACCTCCAGCGCCTCTTCCTGGTCGTGAGTGACGAAAACACTGGTGACATGGATCTCGTCGTGCAGCCTGCGCAGCCACCGTCGCAGTTCCTGCCGCACCTTGGCGTCGAGGGCGCCGAACGGTTCGTCAAGGAGGAGAACCTGCGGCTCAACCGCGAGCGCCCGCGCCAGGGCCACACGTTGTCGCTGCCCGCCGGAGAGCTGTGCCGGATACCGTTTGGCAAGTTGTTCAAGCTGCACGAGTTTGAGCAGCTCATGCACCTTATCCTTTATCTCGCCCTTGGACGGACGGAGCTTCCTCGGCTTGACCGTCAGGCCGAAGGCCACGTTGTCGAAGACAGTCATGTGCCGGAACAATGCGTAGTGCTGGAAGACGAACCCGACCTGCCGCTCCCGGACATCGCTTGTGGTCGCATCCTTGCCGTTGAAAATTATTGAACCGGCATCGGGGGATTCAAGCCCGGAAATGATTCGCAGTAGTGTCGTCTTGCCCGATCCCGAGGGGCCAAGCAGCGCCACCAGTTCCCCGGAAGGCACAGTCAGGTTGACGTCGGTAAGGGCGTTGAAGCTGTTGAATTTCTTGCCTACATTTCGAATTTCGATGCTCATGTAAAAAACCTCTTAAGTTTCAGGTTTCAGGTGTTAGGTGTCAGTAAACCATTAATTTGAAGCCTTTATCTTCCACTCCGCAAAACTCTTCACCGCAAGGGTCAAGAGCGCCAGCAGCGCGAGAAGCGACGCCACGGCAAATGCCGCCGCAAAGTTGTATTCATTGTAAAGAATCTCTACATGGAGCGGGATGGTGTTGGTCAGCCCCCGGATATGGCCGGAGACCACCGAAACCGCGCCGAACTCACCCATAGCCCGCGCATTGCAGAGGATCACACCATAGAGAATGCCCCACTTGACGTTCGGCAACGTCACCCGGAAAAAGGTTTTCAGGCCACTGGCTCCAAGGACGAGCGCCGCTTCCTCCTCTTCCTTCCCCTGCGCCTGCATGAGGGGAATCAGTTCCCTGGCGACAAAAGGAAACGTAACAAAAATGGTCGCCAGAACAATTCCCGGTATGGCAAAAAGAATCTTGATCTGATGCGCATCCAGCCATGGACCCAACCACCCCTGCAGCCCGAACATGAGTACGAAAATCAATCCGGCGATTACCGGCGATACGGAAAAGGGAAGATCGATCATGGTAATGAGAAAGCTTTTTCCCTTGAAATCGAATTTGGCGATTGCCCATGCGGCCGCAACACCGAAAATCAGGTTCAGCGGCACGCTGATGGCGGCCGCCAGCAAGGTCAGTTTTATGGCGGCAAGCGCATCGGGCTCCCG
>DATEVI010000339.1:0-11838 GCA_035281865.1 Geobacteraceae bacterium
CTCCAACGAGCGGCGCAGTCTTTCGCCAGCCAGCCTCTGAAGTCCTTCGGACATCGTCCTCATGCCGAGGATAAACAGACCCAGTCCGCCAAGAGCTTCGAGAAACATCAGTGCAGGCATGGTCTCTTCTCCCGAATATTAAATTTATGAGTATGTTTTGACAAGAATGATGGGTTGAATCCGATGGAGGGATAACACTGCCGGAACGGTCGCGAGCAGTCTGCCCGGGCTCCGGAAATGAAAGTCATTACATCCCGAAAATTTCTGTAGTAGAACGCGCCCACGTTGAAGATATAAGGCACATGGAGATTTGTTGCAAGAATTTCTTGCGTGATTGGACTACGTGCCCGAAGAACTTAAGGGGAATCCCCGTAAAAATACATGGTTAATCCTGCGAATTCCCCACTGGATGGTTAGAGATGGCCGTTATTATCAATCACCGTCGACTTTTTCCTTGAGTTCCTTACCCACCTTGAAAAATGGAAGTCTCTTCGGTTTAACGGTGATAGGCTCGCCGGTCTTGGGATTCCTTCCGGTATAAGGCTTATAATCCTTTACCACAAAGCTTCCAAACCCTCTTATTTCTATGCGCTCACCGGCCTCCAGGGCCTGTGTCATCGTATCAAAGATGGTATTGATTACCTCTTCGGATTTCTTGAAAGAAAAATCTTTCTTTTGCGCAAGAGCTTCGATCAGTTCAGACTTATTCATGCAACTCCTCCTAATATATTTCTTACATAATATTCCATAATGATTTCTATGCGCTGAGGCAGCAGATTTGATTTTCGCAGGCGGCACTCACAGAGTTCTTTGCTGTCGATTATACATCTTCATTTATTAGTAAGATCGAGAAAAACACTTGCCGTGCTTCCGGTTCACGGCCGAATCAATTTTGAAGCATATCCCTTACGATTTTTGTCATCAAATAGAGCACTGACTGACTGAAAGTGGTACAATTCTGCAAACCGACCCCGCCCCGCGAGCCCTTTTGAGGTGTTACCTTGAATCTGGGCTGTGAATTTGCAAATTTCTCTCCCAAAAAAAATACCGTTATCAGATATCGGGATATTTATGCCCTGTTTCACCCGGCAAGTACTCTCAACTTACGTCCCGGAACCGCATTTCTCCAACATGGTAACGCTTTCGATATGATATGTCTGAGGAAACATATCGACCGGACGACTTTTCACGACCTCGTACATAGACTTTTTCAGGCATGCAATATCCCTGGCCAGGGTCGGCGGGTCGCATGAAATGTATAATATTTTTTCCGGGGTTAGTGAAGGAATCAGCTTGACCGCTTCGGCCGCTCCTGCTCTTGGAGGGTCCAGGATCACTACATCGAACGTTTCCCCCGCTTCCGCCAGCTTTTTCAAGCCCACGACCGAATCGGCGGGTTGAAATCGGGCATTCGGCAGCTTGTTTTTGTCCCTGTTGTAATCGGCATCCATGATGGACTGTTCGTATTCCTCGTAACCGAGAACTTGGCCTGAATACCGGGCCAGCGGCAGAGAAAAGTTGCCATTCCCGCAGTATAGGTCGAGAACCCTCTCATTTCCGGAAAGCCGGGTCCATTCAAGTAACGTCCCAATCAGTACATGATTCTGCCTGTAATTGACCTGCGAAAACCCGCCCCTGCTGGTATGCAACTGCATTGGGGAAAGGCCGTGTAAAACGGATTCTGGAATGGTGTAGGAAATATTTTCCGTTCCGTAAACCGTTACAATGCTCTTCTTGCGTCCGCGTTGCAGAAAGACACCCTTGACGCGGCTCAACCCGTGCCCGTTCTTCTCCAGGAAATCAATGACCTCGGTAATTTTTTCGCCGATGTAGTGGAATACAAGTATGATATTCCCGTCGTCACCGGCGGAAACATCTATCTGTGACAACCTCTCGGGGTCGGGAAAATCATTTAATATTTCGCACAGCTCCCGATATGTCACGTTGATGGGTTCGCATGAAATTGCGCACCGGCCCGGTATATCGACCACATAATGCGACCCTGCCATGAAAAAGCCGATATGGTTATTTCCATTCGCCCGGTGCATTTTCAGTTGGACCCTGGAACGGTACCCATAGGGTTCCTGCGCTCCGACAATCGGCATTATGAGGTTTCTTTCCACCCTGGCCGTCCGCCACAATATCTCGGCGAAAATATCTTCTTTAGCCTTCAGTTGAGCACCGTATTCCAAATGCTGCCAGTCGCATCCGCCACAGGTACCGAAAATGGGGCACTCCGGGTCCGCCCGGAAAGGAGACGGGCTTACAATTTCATGGACCGTACCCTCAGAATACGATTTCTTCTCGGTTTTTATCCGGATTCTGACAGTGTCTCCGACCGCGGCAAAAGGGACGAAACAGACCTTGCCGTCCACATGACCGACACCCGAACCACCAAACGCCATTTTTTCAATAGTAACTGTATACTCTCGCAAGAGGCCTCACATCAGGCTGCTGACCGGCCAAGCCTTTGTTTTGCTTTTGTATAATGGGACAGAACAAGCTTTTGAGGAAAGGACGCCACGGAGAAATACGGCAGGGAGTGATCCGCAAAATTCCGTATTAACTGCTCCCGGGCGTGCTCTATCCCGGTGGAAGGAACACCCATATGTTCCACGAAGCGCCGATAAACGGTCCTTTCTCCCAATATTTTTCGTGCCACGGTGAAATCGTCCATGCCGGTGAAGTATTCCTCACGCACGGGCGCCTCGCAGAGTATCTCAAGCTTTACAATATAAAAGTCACCGTAATATCTGCGGGTGTGATCCAGAATTAAAACTGTCAGGCCGTTTTCCAGGGGGATTTTTTTGATCAGTGTGTCCATATGCCAACTTGCCCGAAATGTCGGGCGGTTAAGGGACGGAATTCAATCTGGATAATTCACGCAAGCAATTGCCCGGGACAAAAGGGGGTTAATAAATAATACTCTTTCCGCGCTCTGTAAAGTATTTTTATTCCGGCACGGTTGAACGACTGTATCCGGCAATGAACCCGTTAATAATTTCTTTCAGCGGCTCGCCTTCCCTTTCCCTGATCTCGTATGAAACACGCACTACCGGCTTTTCAATAGTAATCAGGCTTTTCAGATCTATTGGGGTCGCGGAAAGCACCAGATCGCAGGGACACCTTTCAATAGTCTTCCGCAGGTCATGAATCTGGCCGGGGCTGTAGCCCATAGCAGGGAGCACTGGGCCAATGTGGGGGTATTTGCCGTACACTTCGATAATGGAATCGACAGCATATGGTCTCGGGTCGACGACCTGTGCGGCGGAGAACTTCCCGGCAGCGGCAAAACCTGCCCCTGACGACATACCGCCGTGGGTGATGGTAGGGCCGTCTTCCACAACAAGTACCTTCTTTCCCGCTATCATTCCGGGATCATCGACGGATATCGCCGAAGCGGTTTGTATGATTATGGAATCCGGATTGTGAGACCGAATCGTGTCCTCCATGCGACTGATGACCGCGGCATCCGCGGCATCCACCTTGTTTATGATGACGACGTGTGCACGGCGCAGATTGACTTCACCCGGGAAATATTCCGTCTCATGTCCGGGACGGAGCGGATCGACGATAGTTATTTCGAGATCCGGTCGGAAAAAAGGGAAATCATTGTTGCCGCCGTCCCAGACTATTATGTCACCCTCCTTTTCCGCGGCACGCAAAACCTTTTCATAATCGACGCCGGCATAGACAATCGCCCCTTCGCGCAAAAGGGGTTCAAACTCCTCCCTTTCTTCTATGGTACATTCGTGAATAGCCATATCCTCGACACAGGCGAAGCGCTCCACCACCTGCCTCTCCAGATTTCCGTAAGGCATCGGATGGCGTACCACAACGGCTTTGCAAGGGCTTTGCGCGATGATTCCGGATATGTACCGCGTCACCTGGCTCTTGCCGGCGCCTGTCCGGACGGCGCACACCGATATGACCGGCTTGCGGCTTTTCAGCATGGTAGAATCCGGTCCAAGGAAGCGAAACTCGGCTCCGAGGGCAAGGACTAGGGACGCCTTGTGCATCACTTCATGGTGAGAAAGGTCGCTGTACGCGAAAAAAACCTGTTCTATCCGCTGCTTCCTAATAAGGTCCGTGAGTTTCTCCTCGTCGTAAACGGGTATGCCCCGGGGATAGAGACGACCTGCAAGAGAGGCTGGATAACGGCGATTTGTTATATATGGTATCTGGGCGGCGGTGAAGGCCACCACCCGGTAAGCGGGATTATTTCTGAAACAAACATTGAAATTATGGAAATCGCGGCCCGCCGCACCCATGATGATGACTCTAGTACGTTTCATGGGAGCGATTTTACTCCTGCTTCGAGGATGTCGAGACCCTTCTCGACCTCCTGCTCAGTGGCGGTGAGAGGAGGGATGAATCTGATCACGTTCCTCTCCAGACCGCAGCCGATCAAAATGAGCTTCTCATTCAGGCAGAAGTCCAGGACTTTCTGACAAGCCTCTCCATCCGGCTCGCCGCGCCCATCCACAAATTCGATCCCTATCATAAATCCATACCCGCGCACACTGCCTATCCGGGGGTGTACGGCTGCAAACTTCCGAAGTCTTGCAAGCGCCGTATCACCAGTCGCTGACGATTTGTCCAGCAACCTTTCGTCTTGGATTACTTCAATTGTCGCCATGGATGCGGCACACGACACGGGATTACCTCCAAAAGTCGTACCGTGCGCGCCTGAAGGCCATCTGTTCATCAGATCCCGAGTCGACACCACCGCCGAAAGGGGGAACCCCGAGGCAATGCCCTTGGCTACCGTCATGATATCCGGGACAACCCCGAAGTGATCGACGCCAAACCATTTTCCCGTCCTGCCCATGCCCGACTGCACCTCATCGGCAATCATCAGGATGCCGTGCCTGGTGCATAATTCCCTCAAACCAACCATGAAGTCCCTGGGCGCCGGATAATAGCCGCCCTCACCCATTACCGGCTCGATGATAATGGCCGCCACTTCCTCCGGTGAAATCTCCCGCTCCATGAACTCCTCCAGGTATTCCAGACAGCGAAGTCCACATACCCCCCTTTCACAGCGAAACGTGCAACGGAAACAGTTCGGATAGGGGACTTGATAAACCGAAGGGAGGAGTGGATGGTAATTTTTACGATATCTGGCGGAACTGGAGGTAACCGAGAGGGCGCCCAGGGTCCTGCCGTGAAAGGCCCCCGTAAAAGAGATGATTCCCTGGCGCCCGGTTGTGAAGCGGGCAAGCTTTATGGCCCCTTCCACCGCCTCAGCCCCGGAGTTACTGAAAAAGAGCATGTCGAGACCATCCGGCATTATCGAAACGAGATGTTCCGCGGCTGCTACAGTCGTCTCGTTAAAATAAATCCCTCCCGTATGGACACAGCGCTGAAGTTGCTTGCGAACGGCCTCCAGGACACGCGGGTGATTGTGACCTATGTTAAGCACCGCAAGCCCGGAGGAAAAATCCACATATTTTTCTCCCGTAGTGGAATGAACATATATTCCTTCAGCGCTTGTGACCGTAATGGGGTAGTAAATGTGCAGCGCCGGTGTAAAAACCTTTGCCGCCCTCCGCACGGTGGGATCAATTATATTCATGTTTTCCTCGGTGTTTGCAAGGAGTTGTTTTGAGCTTTGTTCATCTCGAAAAAACGCCTAAACCACAACTTTTGTCATTCCGACCAGAGGGAGGAATCTTGTTTTTACAGGAAGCCCCAAGATCCCTCTCTGTCGGTCGGGATGACACCCTGGACCCATTTCAAATGCATAAACTTTGCATTATTCGCCAATCTGTGCTTTCTGCAATTTCCCGCTATAGTCCCGGTAAATTACCTTTATCCTGCTGTAAAAATCGAGGGCGCCTCCCCTTCCGCCCGCTTCCGGATGGCCTGAACCGGAGTGTTTCCATCCGCCGAACGGAAGCTGGATCTCGGCTCCGATCGTCGAGGCATTGATATAGACAATGCCGGTCTGCAACTCCCTTTCGGCCTTTGCCGTGGAGTTGACATTGCTGCTGTAAATTGCTGAGGAAAGACCGAACGGCACGTCGTTCACAATGTGTATCGCCTCGTCCAGGTTCGAGCACCTCATAACGCTGACGACAGGACCGAATATTTCTTCACGGGCAATGCGCATTTGAGGAGTCACTCCGGCAAATACCGTCGGTTCGAAGAAATATCCGTGGGCAAGGTGACCATCGGCAACACGGTTTCCTCCGATCGCAAGCTGCGCCCCCTCCTCAATCCCGATCCTGACATATTCGGCAATTTTCCTGAGTTGCTGTTCATTCACCACCGGCCCCACATCCGTTTCCTTTTTCAGACCGTCTCCCAGCCTCAGTTTCATCGCGGCGTTTTTCAGCTGTTCAAGAAAGCGATCATACACGTTTTCATGGACAACAATTCGGCTGGCCGCGGTGCAGCGTTGACCGGTCGTGCCGAATCCGCCCCAGAGAACACCCTCCAGGGCGAGAGAAAGGTCGGCGTCGTCCATGATGATAATGGCGTTTTTTCCTCCCATCTCCACTGCAACGGGTCTATGCATTTTACCGAGCAGACCTTCGAGCCTCTCACCCGCCGCGCAGGAACCGGTGAATGAGACAGCGTCGATACCGGGATGGGTGACCAAATATTCTCCCGTTTCTTCTCCGGGACCATTGACCAGATTGAGAACTCCAGACGGCAGACCGGCCGACTCAAGCACTTCCACAAGGGCGGCGGCACACGCCGGAGTATAGGATGATGGCTTAAGGACCGCGGTATTGCCGCATATAAGTGCGGCAAACACCTTCCATGACGGGATCGCAACAGGAAAATTCCATGGAGTAATAAGGGCCATGACCCCAATGGGTTCCCGCACCGTTTTGCAATCCTTGTCGTAGAGTTCCGACGGCGCAGTTTCACCTTGAAGCCGTCTCCCCTCCCCCGCCATATAAAAGGCCATGTCTATTGCTTCCTGAACATCGCCCAGGCCCTCGGCAAGAACCTTTCCCATCTCGCCGGTAACAAGCTCGCCGAGTTCCATCTTGCGCCTGACAAGCAGTTCGCCGGCTCTGAAAAGAATCTCTCCCCGCTTCGGAGCAGGCATCAGACGCCATTTCGTGAATGCCTCCCTGGCGGCGGAGACTGCACGGTCGACGTCTTCCTTTTCGGAAAGCGATACGTTGGCGACGGTTTTTCTGATATCCGCCGGATTGAGACTGGTGAACTTTCTGCCGCCTGCCGCATCAACCCACTTGCCTGCTATGAAATTCCTGACCTCACCGGACATTAGTACCCCTCCTGCATGATTCAATGATGTGCCATCGGATTGTCGCCTGTTGCCTTTTGTCTTATACGTAATGGTAGCAGAATGCATTGCCAATGCAATTGAAGGAGCCCATAAAGTGCCGTCCTGCGGGGAAATGTTGCTTGCATTTTCTTACAAAATGGTTATAGAATATGACAATTAAAAAATCGTATCACAGCACTCAACAAACCATAATGAGGATAATTGCATGAAAAAAGAAGAAGCAATCGAAGTCGAAGGGACGGTGGTCGAGCCGCTCCCAAACGCCATGTTCAGGGTCAAACTGGAAAATGACCATATTGTGCTTGCACACATTTCGGGGAAAATGCGCAAGTTCTTTATCAAGATACTCCCTGGTGACAAGGTTACGGTTGAACTCTCCCCCTATGACCTCACCAGAGGTCGCATAACCTACCGAGCCAAATAATCCCTTCCCAAGAAGCCGAAAATCTGCGCTAAACCTGTCCTGTCCGGGTCAATCAGCGTTTAATTTGCGCCTTCGGGTTGTAGCTGATCCGGTATATCACTCCAACTTTATCATCCGAAACAAGAAGGGAACCGTCGGGCATTGGAAGGGGATCTACAGGTCTTCCCAATACCCGGTGGTTCTCTTGCAGCCATCCTTCGCAAAGACTTCATAAAGCACGGGACGACGGCACATTTTTTTCTTAACAAATCAATCTATTTAGGGTAATTTGAACAGTTCCAAAAATTCGTAGACCATGAACGGCAACGACCTCTCCGGTCATCGCATTAATACGGCCAAAGGGAGTGCTCAAACCGCCGAATTTCAGTCGAAAGGAAAGCGTAGTCATGTACAGTGTTTCTGATTTGAGAAAGGGATTGAAAATCACCCTCGATGGTGATCCATACATCGTCATCGCCTTCGAATTCACCAAGCCGGGCAAGGGTCAAGCCCTGTACCGCACCAAAATGCGCAACATGATCAACGGGACCATCCTTGACAGGACATATCGCTCGGGCGAAACCTTCGAACCCGCCCGTCTCGAGGAGCGCGCCATGCAGTATCTGTACAAGGAGGACAACAACTACTGCTTCATGGACAACGAGACATTTGAGCAGATAGCCATCGGCGAAGTTCTCCTCGGCGACACGAGATATTTCCTCATCGATAATCTTATGGTCGACGTTTTGATGTTCGGGGAAAAACCGATCGGGGTGAATGTGCCGAACTTCGTCAACCTCCGTGTGACGCAAACTGATCCGTGGGTAAAAGGCGACACGACGGGAAGCGACTCCAAACCGGCTACGGTCGAGACCGGTTATGTGCTCCGTGTTCCTCCGTTCATCGAAGAGGGGGAACTGATTACCATCGACACCCGAACCGGCGAGTATTCCACCAGGGTAAAGGGTTAGATGTCATCAAGTCAGCATTTGCAGACAAGACGCCGGAAAACTCTCCACGCAAGGGCAGCAATAATTAGGGAGATCCGGCGTTTTTTTACGGAAAACGACTACCTGGAGGTGGAGACACCGCTGCGGATTCCCGCCCCGGCACCGGAATCCCATATCGACGCCGTTCCTTCCGGCTCGTGGTTTCTCCAGACTTCTCCGGAACTATGCATGAAACGGCTTCTGGCTTCCGGTTTTGAAAGGATCTTTCAGATATGTCGATGCTGGCGGGCAGGTGAGCGCGGGTCGCTGCACATACCGGAATTCACCATGCTCGAGTGGTACCGGTCAGATTGCGACTACCTGGATCTGATGGAGGAATGTGAAGCGCTTTTGTCAGACATTGCACAGGCAATGAAACGGGGAGGAACAATCAGTTTCCGTGAACATTCCGTCAGCCTTGCAATGCCGTGGGAAAGGATCACGGTGCGGGAGGCATTTCGGAAATACTCGAACATAGCCATGGAGGAAGCTCTCGCAAAAGATATGTTTGACGAGGTCATGGTGATGGATATCGAACCGAAACTGGGCGTTTCCAGTCCGACTTTCATCTTCGACTATCCCGCGGAAAGGGGAGCCCTCGCCAGGCTGCGCCGGGACGACCCGACCGTGGCGGAGCGTTTCGAACTTTACATCGGCGGACTGGAACTGGCCAATGCATTCACCGAATTGACCGATCCGCAAGAACAACGGCAACGTTTCCATGAAGAAGAGACGTATCGCCGTTCGCAGGGAAAATCTCCCTACCCCGTCCCCGAAAAGTTTCTTGCCGACTTGTCTTCCATGCCGCCGTCAGCCGGTATCGCCCTCGGGGTCGACAGGTTGGTAATGCTTTTTACGGACGCTTCAAGCATCGATGAAGTCGTCGCCTTCACTCCGGAAGAACTGTGAAAGACGCCTTCCTCATCCTGAGTCGCTGTCCTGCAATTCCGGATATTCTATTGACTCTCCCAGATAATTCCTCAGTGTCAGGGTTTTCTCACCAAATTCAACACAGTCCGGCAGAACCGGTACTTTGCCCTTACCACCCGGCGCGTCGATGACATAGTATGGTGTTGCCATGCCGGAAGTATGACCACGCAGTCCCTCCATTATCCTCAATCCACGTCTCACATTGGTGCGGAAATGACCGGTCCCCCGGACCAGGTCCATCTGGTGTATGTAATATGGGCGCACCCGGATGGATAGCAGCTTCTGCATCAGTTCCTTCATCACCTCGGGTTCATCGTTGACACCTTTCAACAGCACCGTCTGGTTGCCCAGGGGTATCCCCGAATCGGCGAGCCTTGCGCAGGCGCGTGCGGACTGATCAGTTATTTCCCAGGGATGGTTGAAATGCGTGTTCACATAAAGAGGGTGGAAGCTTTTCAGCAAGCGGCACAGACCCGGCGTAATCCGTTCCGGAAGAGTCACCGGCACCCTGGTACCTATCCTGATCATCTCCACATGGGGTATTTTGTGCAGTCGGATCAGGATGTCTTCCAGCTCGTGGTCGTCAAGGAGGAGCGGATCGCCACCCGACAAAATCACGTCACGAACCGCGGGCGTCCTCTCAATATAGCTAATTGCGGCGTCACGGGAACCTCCGGTCATGGCGTCGTGCGCGCAACCGACCTGGCGCTTGCGCATGCAGAACCTGCAATAAACGGCGCAGACGGACGAGACCAGGAAGACGACCCGGTCGGGATAACGGTGGATAAGCCCGGGGACCGGGCTCAGCCCTTCTTCGTTCAGGGGATCCGGTGCCAGGTTATCATCCGCCAGTTCCTTGAGATCCGGAATGCATTGACGCCAGAGGGGGTCGCCGGCCTCCCGGATAAGCCCCAGGTAGTACGGAGTGATCCGCATCGGATAACGTGCCGCGACATCCGCGAGCGGTGCAATGTCGAAATCAAAATGATCCGCAAGCTCTTGCGGATCCGTTAAACTGTTTTCCAGGCTTTTCCGCCACTTTTCCATCTGCTTCAATTACCTGTCCATATCAACCGGCCGCCAGGCCGTTTTCAGCCGGGTCAACTCTCTTCCGTCCTTTTCATTCAACACCTGGTGCAGGAACAAAGGGGAATTCTCACCCTCAATGCGCTTGGTCCGGGCAACTACGGTATCCCCACGGAACGCCTCAGCCCGGTAGGAAATCTCGATTTCCGAAGGATTGAAGCCGCCGAGAATTGCATCCGGTACGGTTTCCAGAGCCCATCCGGCATACACCGTATGATTGACGTGACGGTTAAGATCCAGATCGCTCGACCGAACATGGAAAGACTGCTCCACGTCACAATCCTCAAGCCTCGGCAGGGTCTTGAAATCATCTGGAAGAGAACGGCGATCGAGAATCGGCAAATCCGTGACGACTGATTCAATCCTCACCGGCCGCTTCGTTTCCAGGCTCATGATGACCCATGAACTGGTAGCCAGCACCAGCGAATTATCCTCAGTGTCGGTTATCTCGAATTCCCGCAGTGCAAAAAGCCCCTCGACGGCTGAACGCCATGTGCGTGCCCGGACGACCTCCCCGACTCCGGGGTAACGGAGAAACCGGATATGATAACGGGAAAGGACCCAGGTCATGTTCTTCCTGCGCAGATCCCTCACCGAGATACCGGTCGTTGCTGAATGCTCCGAAGCCGCATCCTGCAGGTAATCAAGTATCGTCACGGGGCGAACAGTTCCCCTGAAGTCTGCTTCGTATGCACGCACCTGGTATTGTTTCGAATAATCCTTTTCCATGCAGCCCTTTCGCTTGTCGGTAGAACATAATAACAGAGTTGAAGGAGCTTGAATGCATATTTTTCAAGGCATTTGCCCGGAGTGCGAATCCGTTTCCCGGCAAGAAGAGTCGCTCAATCACACAAGGTACTACGCAGTTTACGGCGAAGGAGAAACTGGCCGATCATATCGAGGAGGATGACCGCTGTTACGACAATGAGGAACACAGAGCTTCCCGTGGAATACGCAACACAGTTAAGCAAGGTATACAGAGCTACTACGGCCGAAAGCAGCTTTCGCATGCGCCGGGTCGTTCTCCCTGCGTCCTCGTCATCCTCAGCCCAGCTTCTGCCCAAGAGCGGAGCCAGATGGTATCCCAGCGACACGTCGCAGAGCACGAGGACATTGTTTAGAACAAAAATATAAGGGATGTAAGGCTCCATAAGCTCCTT
>DATEVI010000340.1:0-2298 GCA_035281865.1 Geobacteraceae bacterium
AATCCGGGACACGATCAAGTTGCGCCAGACCCGGCCTTTTGTGGCCAAGGATCAAGGCTACCTTGTCCCGAAGAAAAGCGTCTTCAACCGCATAATTGGCGACAGCCAACTGGAGCTTCGTTTTGCCGCATTCCTGGAGGATTGTGGCGACGTTGTCTCTTTTGCGAAGAACTACCTGGCCGTCCATTTCAAGCTCGATTACGTGAACGCGGGCGGCGATATCTCCAACTACTACCCGGATTTTATGGTCAAGCTGTCGGACAAGCGGATTGTCATTGTCGAGACCAAAGGGCAGGGAGATTTGGACGTGCCGCTGAAAATGGCGCGTCTGCGACAATGGTGCGAAGATATCAACCGGGTGCAGACAGACGTGGAGTACGACTTTGTTTACGTGGACGAAGAAAGTTTTGAAAAATACAAGCCTACCTCATTCCGGCAATTGGTTGAGGGCTTCAGGGAATACAGGGAGAAAATATAATGTTTTGAGTCATAAGTAAATCACCTACCGCATGAAATACTTCATCCACGCTGATTTGGTGCATGCATTCCCTGGTTGGACATTTCTTGAGAAAACAGGGGCTGCATGACAGATTGCTCCGTATCACGCGATGTCCCTTTCCATAGGGACCGGTACGAATGGGATCGGTAGGTCCAAAAAGAGCAATCACCGGGGCGCCCACTGCCGCCGCGATGTGCATCGGCCCGGAGTCGGTGGTGACCACGACTGCTGCCTGCCGGTACAGACAGGCGAGTTCCCGGAGAGAAGTTTCTCCGGCGAGATTTATGGCAGTAGTTTTCATGTATGCCTGAATTCGACGGATCTCCTTTTTTGCTGTGCCGGTAAAAACCACGGGGACTTTATATTCATGCAATATCAGGTCGCATAAACGGGCGAAGCTCTCATCATCCCAGAGTTTCGTCGCCCATAAAGCTACAGGATTAACGGCAACGAACCTCTTTCCGGCCACGCCTTTCGATTCAAGCAGTCCGGCAACTTTCTTTTCTTCTCTCTCACCGACAGGAATGAGAAATTCCGCCCTTCCCTCTTCGCAATATTCCAACTCCGGGACTTCTTTATACTCTGTAAAATCCGTTCGGGAGAGATGAGAGACAAAGTCCAGATAACGGCACACGGCGTGTTTGTTCATGTCTTCGGGTATTTTCTCATTCAGAAAAAGGCCGCTCAGTTCCTGCATACTTTTATAGCCAAGCTTCCGTTTTGCTCGTGCAAGAAAGACAATTACGGAACTTTTGAGCAAACCCTGAAAGTCGATGACCAGATCATAGCGAATGCTCCTTAAGGTTCTGATAAATTCCATTATCTCTTTTAGAGCCGATAGCTGTCCTTTTTTGAGCTCTTGCACCCATCGTTTCCTGCGGGAAACGATAACGCAATCAAGACAGGGGTGATCTTTGATTAAGTCGGAAGCGGCTTCCTCGATCACCCAGGCAATATGGGCATGGGGATAGAGTTTCCTCAAGGCGGAGAGCGAAGGCAGGGTATGAACAACATCTCCAATGGCGCTCAATTTGACGATGAGAATGTTCATTTAGTTTCTTTCGTACTAAAGTTGATGATTGATTTACATTACCATAAAAGCTGTTTGAAAACATTCTGAACAAAAGTTGTTACCGCTTAAGACGAATGAACATGACCGCTGACAGGAGATAGAACGTAAGAGCAGTTAACAGTACAGATTTAAAGCCCCACCCTATGGCAATCAATACCGCTGCCGAACTTCCCATTACGGAGAAAAAGCCGTTTATACCCCAGGCCCAGGGAATGATCTCTTCCCCCCTTCCCCTTAATTCAATGAGCCCGGAGGGGAAGGGAATACCCATGGGTATGGCAAGCGGGAGAATGAGTAAACTGCAGATAAACATCCGTATCCATAGGGACAAGCCGGCCAGGACGTCTGGCAACCACCAGTCAAAAGTCGAGAAAACGATTACCATGACGCCAATACAGAATATACATCCCCAGATATGCTTTGATGTTACTCCGCCGATCCTCCCGGCAAGCAGACTCCCGATCCCTGAATACACAAGAAATGAACCGATAACAACACTTGCCGAAAAGACAGGGTCGTAAAGATAGCGAATGAATTGCTGCAGGATAGACATTTCGAGAAACATGTAGGCCATCCCCAGGGCGCCAAAATAGATAAAAACAGGCGCAAGACCTCCGGCGGCAGGGCGTATGAGACGAATGGGGGCCAGGATGAAGATCATGCCGAGAAGAAAGAGGATTACCGCCGTGATGAAGACCAGGATATAGCCCCAATCCATAAAGGGAAT
>DATEVI010000341.1:0-6902 GCA_035281865.1 Geobacteraceae bacterium
AAGAAAAGGACACGCAAGGAGAGCGGACTCACCCCCGCCGACATGGCGCAAAGTGCGGAACTTGAGTGGGAACTCCAGAACACCCGCAAGGAACTGCAGCTCAGCCGTGAAGAGATGCAGACTTCGCAGGAAGAACTCAAAGCCACCAATGAGGAGCTGCAAAGCACCAACGAGGAGCTGCAAAGCACCAACGAGGAGCTGACCACATCCAAGGAAGAACTGCAGTCCCTCAACGAGGAACTGCAGACGGTCAACGCCGAGCAGTCGGTTAAAGTCGACGAGCTTTCACGGGTCAACAGCGACATGAAAAACCTGCTCAACAGCACGGAAATCGCCACCGTCTTCCTGGACGGCGACCTTCACGTGCGACGTTTCACCATCGGGGCGGACAGGCTCTTCAAATTGCGGGCAGGCGACGTGGGCCGCCCTCTCTCCGACATCGTTACCGACCTGGTTTACGAGGATCTGGCAAGGGATGCCCGGGAAGTGCTGCGGACTCTGGTATATTCGGAAAAACAGATCGTCACCCGCGACGGGCGCTGGTTCAGGGTGCGAATCATGCCGTACCGTACCCTGGAGGACAGGATCGATGGTCTGGTCATCACCTTCGTTGAAATGACCGAGTCCAGGAAGCTGGAGGAGAAGCTCAGGGCAAGCGAGGCCAGACTTTCTTCTCTGATCGATTCCGCACCGGACGTCATCCTCTGCCTGTCGCCCGAAGGACTGATAATCGAGTTCAACCGGGAAGCGGAACGGGTGCACGGCCGGACCCGGGAGCAGTCGGCGGGACAAAACTATTTCCAGCTGTTCGTTCCCGAGTCTCTGCGGGGGCGAGCGTCCGAGGGCATGTTCCAGGCTCTGACCGGTGAGCCCGTCCATGGTCTCGAAACAACGGTGACGACCGGCAACGGCGAACGGGTGATTCGTTGGTCGGTCAATCGCATGCTCGATGCCGATGGCCAGGTTACCGGCATAATGGCAATCGGCAGCGACGCAACGGCTGTCCGTTACAACCTTGTATCCTCCAAGTCAAAGGAGATCAGCCCATGAAAAAAGGTGACGACATTCCGGGAGAGGGGCAGGATTTGCGCCGCCGCGCGGAAGAGCGTCTGAACGGCGGAGTCAACGCGACAGGTCAACCACTGACATTGGAAGAGTCGCAGCGGTTGCTCCACGAGCTGCAGGTCCACCAGCTTGAACTGGAGATGCAGAACGAAGAACTCCACCGGACCAGAAGTGAATTGGAGACGGCGCTGTCAAGGTACATGGATCGCTATGATTTCGCCCCGGTGGGTTACGTTACCCTCGGCCCTGATGGAACCATCCGTACCGCCAATCTCACCGGCGCCGATCTTCTGGGGGTCGAGCGTTCCCGCCTGATTGACCGACGCCTGGGTCAATTCATCTCCCCTGAAAGCCGTCCGGTTTTCGCCGATTTCCTTGCCAAAGTATTTACAAGCGAAGCCAAAGAAACGTGCGAGGTCGTGCTCCGCAAAAAAGGGCATCACCCCCTGATAATGCAGATCGAGGCTGTTTTATCCGAATCGGGGCAAGAGTGTCTCGCCGCGATCATAGACGTCACCGAACACAAGGAGCTCGAACAGCGGCTCCTTCAGGCGCAGAAGATGGAAACCATCGGCCTGTTTGCCGGTGGTGTGGCCCACGACTTCAATAACCTGTTGACCGCCATTTCCGGTTACGGGCAGATACTCCAGGAGCACGTTCCCGCCGACAACGAGATGTTGCGGGAAAGCGTCGAGCAGGTGTTGAAGGCCGCCGGTCGGGCCGCAGAGCTCACCAGCAGCCTCCTTGCCTTCAGCCGGAAACAGGCAATCAGACTAGAGCCTGTGATTGTCGACACTATTATCGACAACGCCGGTAAACTCATTCGGAGGGTCATCGGAGAGGATATCGAGTTCAGTGTCGTTTTTTCGTGCAAAGAATTGGTCGTCATGGCCGACGCCGGTCAGATCGAACAGGTGCTGATGAATCTGGCGACCAATGCCCGTGACGCGATGCCCGAGGGTGGGCGCCTGTCAATCTCGACAAAAGATGTGATGGTCAAGGAGGGTTCGGAATCGCTCTATGTCTTGCCGACGCCCGGCAGATACGCCCTGATTTCCGTAGCTGATACCGGTACAGGCATTGAAAAGGAGTCGTTGGAGAGGATCTTTGAACCATTTTACACCACCAAGGAGGTAGGCAAGGGGACCGGCCTCGGACTGTCCATTGCCCATGGGGTCACGAAACAGCATGGCGGTTCCGTGCAGGTGAGCAGCGAACCGGGCAAAGGGACTACTTTCAATATTTATCTGCCGCTCATTGTAGGCAACGCGGTCCGGTCGGAATCAAAAATCGCGAGACCACTTGCCGGCGGCACCGAGACTATTCTTTTTGCCGAAGATGAAGAACTGGTAAGGGTTTTTACGAAAAGAATTCTCGAAATGGCCGGTTACCAGGTAATCGTTGCCGAAAACGGTGAAGAGGCGGTGGCGCGGTTCAAGGAGCACGGCGACATATCTCTCGTCCTGTCCGATGTGGTCATGCCCAGGAAAACCGGCAAAGCGATGATTGGGGAGATCAAAAGGATAAAGCCCGGGATAAAGGCAATCTTCATAACCGGTTATGATCCGGACATCATTCACGACAAAGGCATGCACGAAGAAGGCGTAGAATTTATCAGGAAACCGTTCAGGAAAAGCGATTTGTTGCGGAAGATACGCGAAGTGCTGGACAGGGACTGAAGTCAGTGTTTGACGGATTCGCGGAAAAACGAATAGAAAACGTAACTGTTCAGAACAATAGAAAAAGTTGTCATTCCCGAGGGTGCAATCGGGAATCCAGATTTTAACCATGGATCCCCGATAGAATCATTCGGGGATGACAGACGTTTATTAAAGGTTTTGTAACATCAGTATATACATCGGAGGCGAGCGTTTCCTATCGGGTCAGGACATAAGTTCGCCCGAAAAGAGATATGCCGATATACCCGCGTATTTCCAGTCGATGGGGTGATGTCAGGCGCATCTTGCACTTGTAGGTATTGCCGCTTTCCGGATCATAGCAGGTTCCGTGCTCCCAGCGGTTGTCACCTGTGGCGGTGACCCCGTTCATTACCTGAAGACCGAGAATCGGGCGGTGCCTCAGTGCCGGCTTGGGATTTTTGAGGTCAACCTTTGGCTTGCCGACCGGCCCATCCGCACTGTCGATATAGAGAGGTACCTTCAGCCAGACAATTTTCCCGCAAATTTTCTCTCCACACCTGAAAAATTCCAACGCCGATTTACCTCCCTCGGTTTTCCACGAACCCAGAATGTCGTCCGGCCCGGCGCCCAAGGCATTTATTGCCGTCAGCAGAATTGCCGCCAGGAATGAACAGATCTTCATAAATTTTCTCATTTCTCAAATCCCTATCGTTTCTTCGTGGCCGATTCACCGGGTTTGTGCTCAAGTTCCGCTATAACCTGAGCACCCAACAAAAGGATCAGGACTGCAACTTCTAGACTGAGAAGGGCCACTACTACTGTGGCGATTGAACCGTAAATAACATTAACCACGGATATGATCCCGTAATACCAGACCAGTATGCTGCGGGTGATCTCCCATAAAACCGCCGCGGTTATCCCTCCGATCAGTGCACGACGAAACTCGATGCGCACTACCGGCATAACCAGATATATGGACGTGAACATGAGCATTTCGCCAACTATTTCCAGTATGCGCAGCGCAACCCTGGTGGTGCTTTCAAGGTTCAAACTCAATCCGAAAATTATCAATTGCCGGCTATTGAGTGTCTCTATTGCTCCCGCAATAAAAGACACCAGTAATATTCCCAGACCCATCAAAAAGAGAAACACATAAGGAATGACAGCGGAAACAAGAAAGTTGCGGCATTGAAATCTGACACGCTGAAAAAAGATCACCGACATGGCGTTTTCAAGCATTGAAAAGGCTATGGAACTGAAGAACAACATGAATAGGAATCCGACAATGCCGACCGCTTCACGGTTCTCGATAAATACCCGAACCTGATCGGTTAAAGTTGCCGCATATCCGGGAACCACCATTTCCAGGTACTGGGATAAGGTCTGAATCAATTGCTGTTCTTCAACAAAATGCGACAGCACGACCAGGGCGAGGATGGACGCAGGCACGATTGACAACAGGGTATAATAGGCGACAGCGCCGGATAACAGCAGCCCCTGATTGCGTTTGAAACTACGCAATACCTGCAGCAGGAAGCTGAAGAGGCGACCCGCTGACCGATTTATACTTTGCCGTTTGTTCATCATCGGAAAATGTACAAGGTAAAAAGTTGCTGAAGTGAAACGTTAAAGGGATCTAAACAGGACAGTCAAAGTCTATCGTCAGGCAGGGGGAAGTCAACGTTTTCCCCTGCTTTCAGATAATAGCCCTTAAAGTAAGGGGAGTGTGGTAATGTGGGTGTGGGTAGAATCGGTTATTTAAACGAAGAGGAAAGAAAACGCATATGACTATAAAATGGTATCCCGGGCACATGGGCAAGGCTCATGAAGAGATTTCCGAATTGATCAGGTCGGCGGACGTGATCATTGAGGTGCTCGACGCCCGCTTGCCCGTCTCCAGCTCCAATCATCTGCTGGCGGAGTTGCGCCGTAACAAGCCCTGTATCAAGGTGATGAACAAGAACGATCTCGCCGACCCCGTCGTTACCAAGGCATGGGTCCGCAATTTCGAAAAACAGACAGGGGTTCGAGCCATCCCTCTGTCGGCAAAGCATCACCGCGAGGTGAACCAATTGATCAAGCTCTGCCAGGGTCTTGCCCCCACCCGCGGCAAACCGGGCAGATCGCTGCGCGCCATGGTCGTCGGTATTCCCAACGTCGGCAAGTCGACTCTGATCAACACCCTGGCGGGAAAATGCATTGCCAAGGTCGGTGACAAGCCCGCTATTACCACCTGCGCCCAGAGGATCGAACTGCGCAAAGGCTTTTTCCTTTCCGACACGCCGGGACTGCTCTGGCCCGACATGAGCGACCAGGTTGCGGCCTATCGGCTGGCAACCAGCGGAGCAATCGGTGCCGGCGCCCTCGATTACACCAATGTGGGACTGTTCGCGGCTGGGTTCATGATGCAGCGTTATCCGGAACTGCTCAAGAGCCGGTACAAGCTAATCGACATGCCTGACAGCCCCACCGCCGTTCTCGAAGAGATTGGTCGCCGCCTCGGTTGCCTGGTTACCGGCGGAGAGATTGATCTGAACCGGGCCGCCGAGGCTTTTCTGCGAGAGCTTAGGGCAGGGAAAATCGGTCGGGTAAGTTTCGAAGAGCCCGGGCCGGGGTCTCCGGATGGAAACTAATTTGGAGTCTCTTCCTCATCCACGGTCTGATCCGGATTATCTGTTGGCTGGGTAGTGTTTTTATCCAGTTTGCGTTGCATTTTTTCTTCGTTCTTTTTTTTCTTTTCCAATTCTTTCTGACGCTTCTGAAATTTAAAATTGGGTTTTGCCATACAGTTACCTCATGCAGAAGATTTGTTTACTCAAGTCTGTTTACTTTAATCCTATTCTACAACTGCTGGTTTTTTAACCTTTTTTTGTCTCTTGGGAGTAGCAGGCGCCTTTGCGGCCGGAACTTTTTCCGGAGGCGGCAAAAAAGAAGCCCGGTCGGCCGGCTGAAGGGTAGCGTAATGGGAGGAGGCGATTTTTCTGATTATGCCATCGCTGAACTGGATCGTTGCTTTGTGGGCGGACACTTCCAAAACCATGCCTGAACCCCATTCATTCGCCATACAATGGCTCACAATGTTTCCGCGTTTAACATCCATTTTTATCTCCTTATAAAAGGGTCTATGGGATCAGGTTTGATGCTGCACGGTCAAGCCGAATCCCCCTGCCAACTTCTACATCCAAGCGCCGGGCGGCGATGGTTGTCATGCAAAGGCGATCAGTAGAGAATGCCGTGACCCTTCTGGGTAAGGGCGTACGAGTCGTCAGCAAAAATACCTTCCACTACCAGGTCTCTCAGGACCTCCTTCGCGATATCCTGCTCTTTTGGCTTTAACTTGAGAAGTACGTCCGTGCGGAAAGTCAATGTGTCCAATAGAGCTCCCGACTCCATTTTCCGGGTCCGGGCGAACTGCAGGATTACGTCTCGAACGACATCCTTGTTCAACTGCACTTCCGCCATTCTAAAGGCTTCATCACAGATTTCCATTTCAGACCGCAATCCATACCCTTTCAGGGACAGGACATAATGTTTTACTTTAGAGCGGGGGTCTGACTTGTCCTTCGTGGTGGAAAGCTTAACTGATGCGTCTTCTCCACATCGTGCCATTTTGTGAATTTTAAAGTTCACCTTTCTCACTGGATAAAACTCCTCTATGCTTCGAACTTTTCGCCTACTCTACCGTCAGATCTCCTGCAGCTTCTTCCGGTCAGTCATGGCGTTCCTGTTCGCTTTCTATTTTGAGCATGTAATCCTTACAATTATTTACTCTCTCTGCTTCCGGTTTTTTGCACGTCCCCTTTGAAATACAGAAGGAACATAGTTTGGTATCGGGTATTTTGGATTTCTGTTTCAATACGGTGAGGGTCTCCCTTTTTTCGCTGTCAAACAAAAAACCCGGAGACCTTCAAAGTCTCCGGGTTTCATTGACTCCTATAATTCTTTTTGTTTACAATACCATAATAAACTCCCAGCGTATATAAATACCTTCGTTTTTGTAATGATTCCGGAATCTTGTTGTCCAAGAGTAACCCCCCGTGTCAGGATAGCGTTGCCTAAACGGATCAAGGGGTTGGGGCCTGCTGTTTGACTGTGTTATAATTTTTGAGCCGGGTAACGCGAATCCTTCTTGCTATATCCAGTCATAAAGGTAAAGGGTATGAAACCAGGACGAATAATATTGGTGCGCCACGGAGA
>DATEVI010000342.1:0-4080 GCA_035281865.1 Geobacteraceae bacterium
GAAGCATTGCAGCACTTGTTTGAGCGTTTTTACCGCGCGAAGAATGTAACCATTGCCGAGATACCGGGCAGTGGGATCGGGCTGTATATTGTCAAATCAATTGTGGAAGAATTGGGTGGTCAGATCAATGTGGAAAGTGAACTAAATAAGGGGACGACTTTTAATGTTACCTTGCTACGCAGTGAAACTGGGAGTTAAACGATTATTTCTGTAAGTGCCTTGGTAAGTTCATCATTCACCGGGGAAAACACTGGATTTCTGGACCTGGACACATCATGAATTCCCTTTCTATCCTTTGCAGTCTGTTAATTTAAAGAAGTCCGATGAATTCCATCACCCGACTTCCTGTTTACCTGTCTACCTGTTTCCCTGTCTACTTCTTCGCGCCGAACTTCTTCATCAGCAAATCCTGCAGGGTGGGCTGGCCGATCTCCTGCAGTTCGTACCTCACGCGCTGATAAGTTTCGTGATCCTTTTATGTGTCTGCGCAAAAAGGTCATTGCACCGCAAAGCACGCGAAGGCCGCTAAGAAAAAACAAAATCATGAATCTTTTTTCAAGGCAGTCCGCGTGAAAGTTTAATATTCTTAAATCGCCTTTGAATTTCCTTCGCGTTCTTAGCGCTCTTCGCGGTTAAAAAGGGTTTTTGCAGTGCAGTCTTTTATAGATTAGAAATATTGTCAGGTGTTCTCCTGCTTTGCCAGAATTTCCTCTGCAGACTCTTTATTTAGTGGTTTGGATAGCAGAAAACCTTGACCAAAGCCGCATGCTAAGCTTTTTAGTTCATTCAACTGTTCTCCAGTTTCAATTCCCTCGGCGATAGTTTCCATGCCCAACTCACGTGCCATAGCCACTATCGCCCGGACAAGCTTGTTTCCCCTATGGCCTTTCCCTATTTCATCAATAAAGGATTTATCGATCTTTATGGCATTAATCGGAAAATGCTGTAAGTACCCCAAAGCCGAGTACCCGCTTCCAAAATCATCAATTTGTAATTGGATCCCCAAATCCTGCAATTGTGAAAAGATCTTGTTTGCCGTCTCGTAATTGCTGATCAAAACATTTTCGGTGATCTCCAGCCTTAAAGATTCTGCCTTCAAGCCGCTAGTATGTAATGCCTTGACGACATTGTCCACAAAATTCGGCTGTGAGAACTGTCTGTTTGAGATATTTACATTGACATTTGCGTTTTCCAGCCGGGGATATTTCTCGTGCCATGTCTTCAGTTGCAGACAAGCCTCATTGAGCACCCATTCTCCAATGGGCAGAATTAATCCCGATTCTTCTGCAGTTGAAAGAAATTCCCCCGGCAATAGTAGTCCTCGTTTAGGATGAAACCATCGTATTAGGGCTTCAAAACTAACTACCCGGTTGGACTCAAGAGATAGTATAGGCTGGTAATAAAGTTGGAACTCCCGGTTTTCCAACCCGGCTCGCAGCCCATGTTCCATTTCCATGCGAGAAAATGCCTGAGTACGCATCCTGATGTCAAAAATTTCAAAGTGCGCTTTGCCCGATGTTTTTGCTTCATACATCGCAATATCCGCGTCACGCAGGACCTCTTCCGGGTGATCGTACCCAACCATGTTCATAACGATCCCAATACTGGCGGTTACATATAATTTATGTCCATCCAGTTCGAAGGCGGACTGTATCACCTCTTGAATCTTCATTGCAACAAACGGGGCGGAATTACTGTCGCCGGTGATTTCCAGGAGGATCGCAAACTCATCTCCACCAAACCGCGAAACAGTATCGCTGGAGCGCAAACAATCGTGCATCCTTCTGCTAACTGAAATGAGCAGCTTGTCTCCCGTCAAGTGTCCCAAGCTGTCATTAATGACCTTGAATTGATCTATATCGATGAAAAGAACAGCAAATAAGTATTCTGCGCGGCGTTTACCATATTCAATTGCCTGTCCAAGACGATCCAGAAATAAAACTCGGTTTGCGAGTCCGGTCATGGCATCATGGAGGGCGTCGTACGATAATTGTTCTTCAATCTTTCTGCGTTCCATAATTCTGAGCTGTAATTCCTGGTTTGTGTTATCTAACTCGGTCGCCTGAGCCTGTAATCTGCCCATTGTTTGCTGCAACCGGGTATTCAGTTTCTTGTTTTCGAATAAGGTAATGATCTGCCTGAGAAGGACCAGACATATGATTCCTCCAACACCGAGTGACAATGATAAAAAGTTCATTGGCAGAGGCGTCAGTCCTCCCATGATAAGTAAAATATATGCACCAACCAGCCAAAGATATGGGATATATGATTTGATTGCGTTCAGCCTATCGAGAAATTTATGCTTTGGCAGAAATATTCCGGTTTCATTGAATGACTGGACAGCAGTCAACTGGGATACGCCTGCCATGCCCATCAGTAATGTACTTAATATCCACCCCATATCAAGAAGACTTCCACTCACATATGTTCACAGGACGGATTGGTAGCTGTAAATACAATCCGAGACAATCGTTGCTGTGAAGCCGCCAGCCAAAAGGAAAACCGGCAATTCAGCTTGCTTTTCAGAAGGACGATTAATAATTAGAAGTAATGCCCCAAATACGACAAGGTCGCCAACTGGATAAGCCAATAAAATTACTTGTTCCAACAACGGGTAATCAGCATTTGACAGAACGATTGGTCCAAGCAGAAAATTCCAGAACATGAGAATGGCTGCCACAATGACAATTCCAATATCCAGTGTCTGGTTAATGCTCTCCTCAATTGAGGCAGGTTTGTCCAGCAGGAAAAGTACGCCGACCAATAGAAAAGGATAATAAGCAAGATAGAATCCGTCGGCGATCGACGGGAATGGTGGTTCCTTCAGACCGACTTCAAGGATTCCCCAGACGGTATCTCCCAGTGCAAAGGCAAACGTGGCCAGGCCAATCATTCCCCAGGCGATTGCAAGGCGCTTTGAGTGGCTGGCAGATTTTTTTGCCGCTATGAAGAGAGCTGCACTTGCCAAAAATTCAACAACTGGAGCAAACACATCTGAGAAGATGGTTCGCTGTTGTTGGTTGGTTACCAATGAAGTGACAGCAAGATCTATCCCCAGGAGAAGGACTGTGAATAAAATAGCCGCATGAAAGAGATTAGTAGGTCGATCTCGAGAAGCCTCGTGCCTAATATTCATCGCTTTATATTCGCAATATCTTTGTCAATTTTAGACGAGATGTTCGCAAACACCACATTTGACTAATATTAACCCTGCGAGCACTAGATGTGGTGGCATTCAACAGGTTCAGAATTTGGCGAAGGCACTAATTCGATCGGCATTGTCATACCAAAAAACTACCTCTTCCCGAACTTCTTCATCAACAAGTCCTGCAGCGTCGGCTGGCCGATCTCCTGCAATTCATACCTCACACGCTGGCTTGGCTTGTTCATCTTGATGATGCGCGTCAAGTCAATCGGTGTGCCAACGATGACCAGATCAACGTCAGATTTGTTGATTGTCGCTTCCAGATCCTTCGTCTGCGCGTCGCCGTATCCCATAGCAGGCAGGATCGGGCCGGTCTTCGGATACTTCTCATACGTGGCTGCAATGGATCTGACCGCGAACGGACGCGGGTCAACGATCTCTGCCGCGCCGAAGCGACGCGCGGCCACATAACCCGCGCCATAAGCCATCTCACCGTGAGTCAGTGTGGGACCGTCTTCCACAACCAAAACGCGCTTGCCGCGGATCGCTTCGGGATCTTCGACGAATAGGGGGGACGCCGCTTCGATTTGAATGGCGTTCGGGTTCAGCTTGCGAAGAGATTCTCGAACCTGGATCACTTTATCAGCATCCGCAGTATCCACTTTATTGATCACAAACACATCCGCCATTCGCACGTTGGTCTCGCCCGGATAGTACTTCGACTCGTGCCCGGGGCGGTGCGGGTCGGCCACCACAATTTGAAAATCCGATTTATAAAATGGGAAGTCATTGTTGCCGCCATCCCATAAGATAATATCCACTTCCCGCTCCGCCTGGCGGACGATCTTCTCGTAATCCACACCCGCGTAGACGATCACACCGTTGTCGAGGTGCGGTTCGTATTCCTCGCGCTCTTCGATCGTACACTCCTGTTC
>DATEVI010000343.1:0-3315 GCA_035281865.1 Geobacteraceae bacterium
GGGGGGTGTCCGACCTGGACGGGACCGGAGAGGCGGTCTCCGGCATTATAGTCATGCGCCAAGGGCAGAACGCCCTTGACGTCATCAAAGGCGTCAAGACCAAACTGAAGGAAATAGAACCCGGCCTGCCCGAAGGGGTCAAGGTTATTCCCGTCTATGACCGTTCCGAACTTATCCAAAAGTCGATCGGCAACCTGAAGTCCACCATCATCGAAGTCATTTGTACCGTAGCGCTTGTGATACTTCTTTTCCTCTGGCATATACCCAGTTCCATCATTCCCATCATTACAATCCCCCTTGCCATACTGATCTCTTTTATCCCTTTAAAGCTTTTGGGGATCAATGCCAACATCATGTCGCTGGGAGGCATCGCCATCGCCATCGGCGCCCTGGTCGACGCCGCTATCGTGGTCGTGGAGCAGACGCACAAGAAGCTTGAGTTATGGGAACAGGAGGGGCGCAAGAGAGACTACCGGGATGTCGTTGTCGGTGCAATCAAGGAAGTCGCCGGTCCGAGTTTCTTCGCGCTGCTGGTGATCGCGGTCTCGTTCCTTCCCGTTCTTACCCTGGAAGCGCAGGAAGGCCGCCTGTTCAAACCGCTTGCATATACCAAGACACTATCCATGGTGGTTGCCGCCATACTGACTATCACCCTCGACCCCGCACTGCGGCTGCTGTTTACCCATGTGAAGAATTTCAATTTCCGGCCCCGCTGGCTGTGCAGGGCGGCGAACACCGTTCTGGTGGGAAAGATCAGGTCCGAGAAAGAGCATCCGATCAGCCGCGCCCTTATCCGTCTTTACGAACCTGCAGCGGTGTGGTCGTTGAAGAGGAAAGGGATCGTCATCGGGACGGCCTTGGCCATGATTATTCTGACCGTGCCGGTTTTCATGAAACTGGGCTCGGAATTCATGCCGCCCCTGGATGAGGGTTCCATGTTGTACATGCCCACCACCATGCCCGGCATTTCCATTACGGAGGCCCAGAAGCTGCTGCAGGTTACCGACAGGATCATAAAGAGCTTCCCGGAAGTTGATCGCGTTTTGGGCAAGGCGGGCAGGGCCGAGACGTCCACCGACCCGGCGCCGTTGTCGATGCTGGAAACTGTGGTCACCCTGAAGCCCGTTTCGGAGTGGCGGAAAAAGGATACATGGTATACGTCGTGGGCGCCGGAATGGGCGAAAGAAGTCCTGCGGCACGTTACCCCCGACCACATCTCCAGGGAAGAACTGGTAGCCCAGATGAACGATGCCCTGAAGCTGCCGGGGCTTTCCAATGCCTGGACGATGCCGGTCAAGGGACGGATCGACATGCTCACGACCGGCATACGCACTCCGGTCGGACTGAAGATTTCCGGCGCCGACCTGGTTACCATCGAAGACATCGGAGCGCGGGTCGAATCGCTCCTCAAGTCGGTAAAGGGAGCCCGCAACGTATTTGCCGAACGGACCGGCGGCGGATATTTCCTCGATATCGACTGGAATCGCGAGGAACTGGCAAGGTACGGCCTGGGCGTTGACGAGGCGCAACAGGTGGTACAGAGCGCCATAGGCGGGGAAAATGTGACGACAACGATCCAGGGGCGCGAACGCTATCCGGTAAACGTGCGCTACATGCGCGATTTCCGCAGCGACCTCGGCGCCCTTGGCCGGGTGCTGGTCCCGGCGTCCGATGGAAAAAAACAGATACCGCTTGCGCAACTCGCCGAAATCGGGGTTACCGGTGGGGCCTCCATGATCCGCGATGAAGACGGCATGCTGACGGGATATGTGTACGTGGACCTCGATGGGCGCGATCCGCAAAGCTTCATCGACGAAGCGGGGAGCCTGATCAGGGAACAGATCGAGCTTGCGCCGGGCTATGCGGTTTCCTGGAGCGGACAGTACGAGGCGATGCAACGGGTCAAGGAGCGGCTGACGGTGATCATACCGCTGACCCTGTTTTTCATCCTCGTACTTCTCTACCTGAACACCCGGTCGATGGTAAAGACTCTCATTGTCATGCTAGCCGTTCCGTTTTCCGCAGTCGGCGCGGTGTGGCTGCTCTATCTGCTCGGTTACAACATGAGTATCGGGGTCTGGGTGGGTTTGATCGCGCTGCTCGGCGTGGATGCGGAGACAGGGGTTTTCATGCTTCTCTATCTGGACCTCGCCTATACACAGGCGAAAAAGGAAGGGCGCCTTAATAACCGCGAGGAATTGCACCAGGCGATACTGGAGGGGGCGGTGAAGAGGCTTCGGCCGAAGGTCATGACGGTGGCGACGATGTTCCTCGGCCTGGTTCCCATCATGTGGGCTACCGGCACGGGCTCGGATGTCATGAAGCATATAGCCGCGCCCATGGTCGGCGGCATTTTCACCTCTTTTCTCATGGAACTCATGGTTTACCCGGTGATTTACGAAATATGGAAATGGAATTTCGAGGTTAAAAGGGAGATTACAGCTGTTTCTGTCGAGGCCGTGTAGTAATTGCTTGAAAAGTGTGAATAAAGGAGACAGTTTTTTATGCTTAAATTGACGAATTGTTTGTTCCGTGATTATTCCAGAAAATGCAATGCGCTTCCCATTATACTTGCCGGGTTCATTTTCCTCTTTGCGTCCGTTGATGCGGGGGCGGCCGGAAGAGCTGCGTTGAAAATCGGCGATGCACCCCCGCAAATCTCCCTGCCAGATCTCACGGGCTCCATCGTCCGGCTGCCGAATGATTTCAGGGGCAAGGTGGTTGTCCTCCACTTCTGGGCAGGCGGGTGCAGTTCGTGTAAAGAAGAAATGCCGGCCATGGAAACGCTTTATGGTAAGTACGGGAGAAAAGGGCTGGTCATCCTGGCCGTAAACGTCGGCCAACGCAGGAATGTGGTGAATGGACTGGTCCAGGGTCTCGGGATTTCATATCCGGTACTGCTCGATACGGATAAAACAATGGCGAAGAAGTATGACGTGGTCGGCCTGCCAAGGACATATCTTGTCGACAGGAATGGGGTCATTCGCTACAAAATCCTTGGCAGCGCTTCTGAAGAGATGCTTAAAAAGCAGCTGCTGAGCCTGCTGTAAGGGGTTACCCTTCCAGTGTGAAGCTGGAAAATATGATCGGCCATGAGGAAATGGCCGTAAAGATGATAAAAGAGATGACTGAAGAGAGGGTGAGGTTTTTCTGCAGCGGCGGCAAAGTGGCGGCCAGGCTGGGAATTATCCGGAACGGGGTAAGCAGACCCGCACCGAGTCCGCTGACCGTGCCGACGAGCAGAAGGATGTAAAGGGGATAGCCGACGTAGCCGTATCCCTGCTGCAGGATGCAGAACGGGCAGTGGTGTGTCGG
>DATEVI010000344.1:0-2153 GCA_035281865.1 Geobacteraceae bacterium
GCGGGCGTAACTCAGCGGTAGAGTGCAACCTTGCCAAGGTTGAAGTCGCGGGTTCAAATCCCGTCGCCCGCTCCATCGACGACAAAAAACCCCGGAGACGAAAGCGCTTCCGGGGTTTTTTTTCGCCCGCACTAAAGCGGCGCCCTGCGACCGGAGGCCCCTGGCTCGCGGGTGATTCCCCTCTGATACGCTCGCGATCTTGCGCCCGCTCGCTGCCGTTCCGCTCGCCGGATTCCCAACCTCGCTCCACAGGCCGCTTCGTGGAACCCCCTGCACCGCCTCGGGTCCTCGGTTGCCGGCGCAGCAGCCGCAGGAGGGTGGGCGAAGTGAAGTAAAGCGCAGCCGTGCGGGTGAATCGCACGGCGAGCCATGAACGAAGCCACCCTCCGAGGCGGTGAGGCCTTCCCGGGGCGCCCTTAGCAATAGCCGGATAGAGCACTTGACTACGAACGACAAAACAGGGGGGTCACCGTAATACGCGGTGCCCCCTTCTTGTCAGGGGCCTACTCGAATGCCCACCGTGAGATCGCGCGCCGGCGCAAGGTTTTCGTCGAGGTCCCGGCGGAGGATGAGCCGGTCGATTCCCTGCCACTCGACAATGACTGCCTGCGGCCCGCCGGAAATAGTGGGCTCCGCCTGATCCGCCGCATCTACGAAGTCGATCCGACCCCCGAAACACAACGGCCGACCGGAGGGGAATTCCCTCCTGGTTAGACAGCGAAAAAAAACCTCCCTACCGGGGCTCGATATTACGCGGAGGACGACGTCGCAGGCCGGGCTGTTGGTTCGATGTATTTCTTGCCAGAAGAAAAAAAATCCACATAACTAAAAACCTTTCCTGATTATAGGAAGCATAATACACCCTTGCCATGCGAAGGGAAAAAATTCTCCATAAAAAACAGTAATTTATTCAAATAAGGGTTAGGTACGGAAATTGCTTCATTTTTTAATGATTTGGGGGGATGTATCAAGGGGAACTTCCGGCTCATGGCCCCCCCTGCTAGGTCACCGATTTCGAGGAGGGGTTCCCAATTGAGCGACCGATATCCGCAGACGAACAATCAACTCCTTCTCAGCGGTCGCAACAAAGAAATCACAGTGATTGAAAGGGCAAATATTTCCTTCGGCAATCGGCCGAAGGCCAAAGGGAAGTTCATCTACATCGGGGAAGAGAAATTCTGGGTGCGCGGCGTCACCTATGGCACGTTCGGACCCGGATATCACGGAGACGATTACCCTTCCCCCCATGTTGTCGAAAAGGACTTCGCCGCAATCGCGGGAAACGGCATGAATGCGGTTCGCACCTACTCCGTGCCGCCGAGATGGCTTCTGGATACGGCCCAGGAACACGGTTTGCGCATCATGGTCGGCTTGCCCTGGGAGCAGCACATTGCCTTTTTGGAAGACAGACAGCGGGCGAAGGCGATCGCCACGAGTGTCCAGAAGGAGATCAAGAGATGCGCGGGGCATCCTGCCATTCTCTGCTACTCCGTGGGGAATGAAATCCCGGCGTCCATCGTACGCTGGCACGGACGGCGCCGGATCGAAAGGTTCATCGAAGGTCTGTATCGGATTGCGAAGTCGGAAGATCCGGAGACCCTCGTCACGTATGTTAACTTCCCTACGACGGAGTACCTGCAGCTTCCGTTCCTTGACCTGGTATGCTTCAACGTTTATCTCGAGCGCCGGGATCGGCTCGAGGCTTACCTCTACCGTCTGCAGAACATCACCGGGGAACGACCGTTGATGATGACCGAGATCGGCTTGGATAGCAGGAGGAATGGAGAGGAAGAACAGGCCCGCAATATCGACTGGCAGGTGAGAGCAGCTTTTTCGGCCGGTTGCGCCGGGGCCTTCGTATTTGCCTGGACCGATGAATGGCACCGGGGAGGAACCGAGATCGAGGATTGGGATTTCGGTTTGACCACCAGGGAAAGGCGTCCGAAACCGGCATTGGCCGCTGTCTCCCGGGCGTTCGCGGAAGTCCCCTTTCCCCCGGATACGAATTGGCCGAGAATATCGGTGATCGTATGCACCTATAACGGAGCCCGCACCTTCCGGGAGACGATGGAAAGGCTCAAAGAACTGGATTATCCGGACTATGAAGTGATCGTGGTCATCGACGGTTCCACGGATCACACCGCGGATATCGC
>DATEVI010000345.1:0-6000 GCA_035281865.1 Geobacteraceae bacterium
AATATTGATATCGAGGAAGTGGAGGCCTTCTGTCTCGGCACAAAGCCGATACCCGAGAAACTGGCGAAAGAACTGGAGGACTTTGTTGACTGGTCGTTTGAGCTTTCGCATACGGAAACAAAAAGAGAACTCGCGAAAAAACACCTAAATAAATCCGATTAAATCTAAGAATTACTTGTGACATACTCTGCTACACATGAAGGTACAGACCACCCTCGAGCTGAAGATTTTTGACCGCCAATACATTGACTAGTCTAATTTTAACGTTGAGTATCGGAAATATTTGATATTATCCGATAACATTAACGGGCCGAAAGGAGAATCACGTGAAAGATTCCGTTACCGGCGAAGCCGCAAACTGCCGACTGAATAATGACATCCGCCTTCAAATTCCGGCAAACGATGCCGGTATTCACAATGTTGCGCCTTCGTGCTCGGAACTGGCGCCCTCGCTCCGCAGCCACCCTTCGAAGCTCTTTGTGGAAACCACCACGCGCTGCAATCTGAAATGCCAATCGTGCGTGAAGCAGTCAAAAGAGAACGGGATAATGGAAGGCGACATATCCATGGCTGCCTTCATGGCACTGGCCCCTGCCTTTCCCCATCTGGAAAGCCTGGTGCTGAACGGCATCGGCGAACCGCTCCTGCATCCGCTCCTTGAGGATTTCATCAGGATTGCCAAAACTTCCATGCCGGCGGGAAGCTGGGTCGGTTTCCAGTCCAACGGCACCCTCCTCACCCATGAGCGGGCCGACTCGTTGCTGGTTTCAGGTCTCGACCGGATCTGCCTTTCCCTGGATTCCGTTTCCTCCGTCACTTTCCAAGACCTGCGGCCAGGGGGCGAGGTTGCCGATATCGAAAACGCCGTCAAGGCTCTCCAGGCTGCCAGGATCCGCACCGGGAAAACCGGTCTCGAGATCGGAATCGAATTCGTCGTGAGCCTGGCAAACTTTCGCGAGCTGCCGGAGGTTGTGAAATGGGCCGCCCGGCATGAAGTAAGCTTTGTGATAGTCACCCATCTTCTGCCGTATGACCTGTCCCAGGCGATGAAAATAGCCTACGAATACAATTCGGACGAGGCCCTCGCCCTGTTCGAGCATTGGAAAACAAAGGCGGAGCGCGAGGAAATCGACATCCGGCGGTATTTGGAGAAGAAATATTTTGCCTTCAACTGGTCCCGGACCAGGGAAGAAGAGCGGATCCTGGACCTGGTCCACAAGATGATGCTCGACGCGAACCGCACCGGGATTTTCCTCCAGGTTAAAAATCTGCTTTCGCGCGATGAATCATTCCCGAGGGAAGTGGCAGATATTTTCGCTGAAGCCCGTGCTTTGGCCGAAGAAAAGGGGATCAGCCTGAAACTGCCCGAAATGGTTCCCAAAGCAGACCGCAGGTGTGAATTCATCGAAACGGGGTCAGCCATGGTTTCCTGGGACGGGAATGTTCATCCCTGTTATTTCCTGTGGCACAAGTTCAATTGCTACCATAAAACACGGGTTGTCTGCAGGGAGATCGAAGCCAGATCCTTCGGCAATCTGGGAAAAGCCACGGTCCATGACATCTGGAATGATCCCGATTTCATAGCATTCCGGGAAGAGGTGCGACGCTACGCATTTTCCAACTGTTCCAACTGCAACGTGGCCCCATGCGACTTCATCCTGGGTCCTGAATTCGAGAAAGACTGCTCTGTCGCAACCGTCCCCTGCGGTGACTGCTTCTGGTGCATGGGGATGTTCAACTGCCTGCAGTAGGAGATCGACCTCGAGCAGAAAGCGGTCAACCCCAATAAAATGAAGGAGAAGGCGGATGGAAGACAAACAGGTGCCCTGTACCGCACCGCTTCTGACCTATCTTCGCGCTTACCATGCCGCCCATGACGCGCCGAAGGTATTCGACGATTTCCTGGCGTATAACCTGCTGACGGAGCAGGAGCGCGATTTCTTTGACCGACAGTTCGCAACGGCAGTCCGGCTTATCGATCCCGAGCACACAGCGTCGTGCCCCGAGCAGGAAACGGCTCTGGCGTGGTTCATGACGGCCATCGCTCCCCTTTCTCTGGCGATCAGCCGGGCACGATACGCGGAAGAGATGCTTGAAAAGGCGGTACAGGAGGGAGTGCGGCAGTATGTGATCCTGGGAGCGGGGATGGATACCTTTGCCTTTCGCTGTCCGGAACTGGTTAAGCAACTGGAGGTGTTTGAAGTGGACCATCCGGCCACGCAAGCCTGTAAGCGCGGACGACTCGTTGAAGCCGGCTGGGAACAGCCGGAGCATCTCCATTTCATTCCGGTCGATTTCAGCCGGGAAAGTCCGGTAGCGGCGCTGGCACGCTCATACTATGACCCCGGCACCCCAAGCTTTTTCAGTTGGCTGGGAGTCACCTATTACCTTGATCGGGATGTGGTGTCGGACACCTTGCACGGCATCGCTGATCTCGCTCTCCCCGGAAGCAACCTTGTTTTCGATTATCTGGATCAAGACGCGTTTATTCCCAGGAGAACCGCAAGGCGGGTGCAAATAGGAATGGAATACATGCGAAAGACAGGAATGCCGATGATAACGGGTTTTCCTCCGTCCGCTCTCGGCGAATACCTGGCGCGCCTGGGCCTGTGTCTCCGGGAGAATCTGAGTCCGGCCGATATCGAGGAGCGTTTCTTTCGTGGACGCACCGACGGCTACCATGCATACGAGCATATGCACTTTGCCCATGCGGTGGTCGGATAACATCAGCCCTATTATGATAAAATTTGACAATTAATAAATTGTCAGGCTAAAGTCCGAGCTGGCCGCACAGACGGTGTCAACTTTATTTTGTAGTGACGAGGCGCAACATGGCGGATGAAAGAGAAGGAAATCTCATGCCATCAACCGAAAAGCCTGAATGCCTCTCCCACTTGTCCGGCATTGATGCAATTAAGCTCCTTGAAGTTATCCACGAGAGTATTTCCTGCAACTCGGAAGAGGATTTCATCAATCTTTACCCAAAGATACAGGAGCTGTTTCCTTTTGATTTCGCCGCCGCCATGCTGGGACACCATGACAGCCGCAAGGGAGCAGTGATCCTTCATGGCGTCAATATCAGCTTCCCCGAAGAATGGTGCCGTGAATACTTTTCGAGGAACTACCACCAGACGAGTGCTCTCTCAAGACGGAATTTCATGGATTTCAGGCCTCAATACATGACCGATACCTGGAAAAAATACCGGCAGCCGAACGAGATAATATCACTCTGCCTGGATTTCCGGATAAGGGAGGGCTATGCCCACGGGTTGCGTCCAACGGCTCGGGGACAAAATGGAAGCATGTTTGCGTTTTCAGGTATGTCAATGAAGTATGACAGGCGTACCGTCGCACTGCTGGAACTGGCTGTTCCCCACCTTCACCTTGCCCTCTCCCGTATCTTCGAAAATAAGGGGGTCGAGAACAAAAAAACCGCCATTTCCGCCCGTGAAAAGGAAGTCCTCGACTGGCTGAAACTGGGGAAAAGCTCATGGGACATATCCGTTATCATGGGTATCAGCGAGAGAACGGTCAATTACCATGTCTACAACATCATGCAAAAACTCGATGCTGTAAACAGGCCCCAGGCCGTAGCGGCAGCGGTCCATCTCGGTCTGATCGATATCGAGTGAAATAAACTAAACGGCGAGGAGAATTTCGACGAATGTTTCCTGACTGCCTTGATCTCGGCTCCTTCATTTCCGGCAGCGATGCCGTCGGATTACTTCAATTGATTCATGGAAGCCTGTCCTGTAGAGGGGAAGAAGATTTCAGGGCGTTATTCCCGGAGCTTAACAAATTGCTCCCATTTGATTTCGCCCATGCCATGCTTGGCTTCCATGACGGCGAAAAGGGGGCCGTAATTGCTCATGCCGCGAATATCAGCTTTCCTGAACAATGGGTCTCCGAATTCGTTTCAAGAAACTACATGCGGGAGAGTGTTATTGTAAGAAATAATTTTTTGAATTACAGGCCTCAGTACTGGGCTGAAAGTCTGGTCAAATTCAATGAAAAGAAAGAGGTCGGTTCCCTTCGCGAAGATTTCGACATGAGGAACGGCTATAGCCACGGTTCCAACCCTCTCCTTGCGGGACAGCACGGAAGCATGTTCTGCTTTTCAGGTCCGTCCATTGAATTCGAGAGGCGCAGCGAGAAAATACTGGAGTTAATCGTACCCCATTTGCATCTGGCCCTCTCGGGCATCTTCAGGAATAATCAAACCGAGAAAAGCAATATCCACCTTTCAGCCCGGGAAAAAGAGATCCTCAACTGGCTGAAACAGGGGAAAAGCTCCTGGGACATCTCGGTTATCCTCGCCATAAGCGAGAGAACGGTCAATTACCACATCTATAATATCATGGGAAAACTTGACGTCTCGAACAGACCACAGGCCGTAGCGGTTGCGGCCCGTCTTGGCCTGATCGATATTGAATGAAGGAAAGAAAGGAGACGAAAATGAATAAATACATTGTCATTGTCGTTGTTTTACTGATTACCGCTGTGAGCGGAAATGCATTTGCCGGGCAGGGGCTGACGAAGATCGCGGACAACGTCTACTCCTACGTGGACGTGAAAAACGCCGCCGGCGGCAACAGCTTCGCCGCCAACGCCGGGATCGTCGTCGGCACGGACGGAATCCTGGTCATCGACACTCTCATATCGGCCAAGGAGGCAAAAAGGTTTCTGGCCGACATCAGGAAGGTATCCCCTAAACCGATCAGATATGTGGTCAATACCCACTATCATCTGGATCATGCCTTCGGCAACGGGGAGTTCGCCAAGGCGGGGGGGACAATAATCGCCCATCAAGCCGACCGGAAGAACCTGGAACAGAAGGGGGAAGGCGTGCTGAAGAGCGCCGGGGAGTTCGGCCTAACGCCGGAGGATATGCGCGGGACTGAAATCGCCCTCCCCGCCCTGACCTTCACCGATCGCATGACTGTTTACCTTGGCGACGAAAAAGTGGAGTTGATCTACGTTGGCCCGTCACACACCGAAGGGAGCGTGCTGGTATATCTGCCCGAGCGAAAGATCCTCTTCACCGGAGACATTCTGTTCACCGACTTCCACCCGTACATGGGCGAGCAGGACTTGGCCGGATGGATCAGGAACCTGGATTACATCCTCTCCCTTGACGTCAAGACGATCCTCCCCGGACACGGGCCGATCTCCGGGAAGAGGGATATCGAACAGATGAAGGAATACCTCGTGGCCTTCGACAAGAAAGCAAAGGAGTTAGCAGCCAAATCAGGTGATGCCGACCAGATTGCCGCCGAGTTGAAAAAGACCCTTCCACCCAGAAGCCAGGGAGAGTTCCTGATTCCCTCCAATGTCCGCGAGAAGTACCTGCCGGCCAAAGCAACGCAGCAGTAGACTTCGGGCGGATTTATCGCCGGATACTCCTCCCGGCCGTGCTTTGCAGTCGGATCGATACCGTGATTCCACCCCAAGGCTTGTGCTGAGACTCCATGAAAGGAGTAAATAACAGATGACTATTCCCATAACCGTTGTTGATGCATTCACTGACCGTCCCTTTGCCGGAAATCCCGCGGCTGTCTGTCTGCTGGAAAGACCGCGACTGGACGCATGGTTGCAGGACGTGGCGAGGGAGATGAACCTGCCGGAGACCGCCTTTCTCCTTCCCGAAGAGGACGGTTACAGACTCCGCTGGTTCAGCCCGGCCATGGAAATAGATCTCTGCGGCCACGCAACCTTGGCCTCTGCCCATGTTTTGTGGGAGCGGAACTTGCTCGACCCCGTGCGGCAAGCCCGTTTTTTCACCCGCAGCGGGCTGCTGACGGCGGAGCAAAAGGAGGCCTGGATCGAACTGGACTTTCCGGCCGAACCTGCCCGGCCCGTCGAACCTTCTTTCAGCCTTGAGGAAATCCTTGGGGTTCCGGCATTCCTGGCAGGAAAAAACAGGATGGACTACCTGGTGGAGGTGCCGGATGAGGAGACAGTCACAGACCTGCAACCCGACTTTGCCGCCCTTGCCCGGCT
>DATEVI010000346.1:0-2446 GCA_035281865.1 Geobacteraceae bacterium
ACCACAACCGCGTCACCGTCACCAACAAGATGTTCCTCCTTGTCATTGAAGACGAATTTGGCATTACCTTCTTCGATGCGGAAGAACTGGTCAATGTTTGGGTGCAGCTCCCTGCCAATCTCCTCATTCGGTTGTAAACACATCACCACAAGCTGGTTGTGTTTGCCGGTGAATAACACCTTGCGGAAGAAACCATTATTTAACGTCGCTTTTTCAATATGTCCAACATAGCCTGTCATTGTCTGTACCTCCTTCTCTTTTACCCGGTAGTTACCACCGGGTACGAAAACTACTCTATGCCTGTTTAGGCAGCTCGCTAAGCGATATGCCCAGAGCGTCGGCAACTCCCTTTCCGTAAGCCGGATCGGCCTTCATGCAGTTGCCGATGTGGCGCAACTGAATATCACGTGGGGCCCCGCTGATGGCGCGGGCGGTGTTGGCAAAGAGCAGCTCTTTCTCGTCGGCAGTCAGAAGGCGAAATAGCTTGCCGGGCTGAGAATAATAATCTTCGTCCGCACGATGGTTCCAGTGATCTGCGGCCCCTTCAATACTGAGCGGGGGTTCTGAAAAATCCGGCTGTTGCTGCCACTCACCGAAACTGTTAGGTTCGTAGCCAAGCGTACCTCCATGATTGCCGTCAACCCGCATAGCGCCGTCGCGATGGTAGCTGTGGAATGGACAGCGGGAGGCATTGACCGGGATCAGGTGGTGGTTAACGCCGAGCCTGTAGCGCTGGGCATCGCCATAAGAAAAAAGGCGCCCCTGCAGCATCTTGTCGGGCGAAAAGCCGATGCCTGGTACGATGTTGGCCGGGTTGAAGGCAGACTGCTCGACCTCGGCAAAATAGTTTTCAGGGTTGCGGTTCAATTCGAGGACGCCTACCTCAATCAGCGGATAATCCTTGTGGAACCATACCTTGGTCAGGTCAAAGGGATTGTATGGACATTTAGCTGCATCCTTCTCCTGCATTATCTGGATGAACATGGTCCAGCGAGGGAATTCAACTTTTTTGATACTCTCATACAGGTCTCGCTGGTGGCTTTCCCGGTCCCTGCCGATTATTGCCTCAGCCTCTGCATCACTCAGGTTTTTGATCCCCTGCTGAGTTTTGAAGTGAAACTTGACCCAGTACCGTTCGTTTTTTGCGTTGATGAGACTGAAGGTGTGACTGCCGAAGCCGTGCATATGGCGGTAGGAAGCGGGTATGCCCCGGTCACTCATGACGATAGTAACCTGGTGCAGCGCCTCGGGCAGAGATGTCCAGAAGTCCCAGTTGTTGCGGGCACTGCGCATGTTGGTACGGGGGTCACGCTTGACAGCGTGGTTAAGGTCAGGGAACTTGAGTGGGTCGCGCAGGAAGAAGACAGGGGTGTTGTTGCCAACCAGGTCCCAGTTTCCTTCTTCGGTATAGAATTTGGTCGCAAAACCCCGGATGTCCCTCTCTGCGTCGGCAGCACCGCGCTCACCAGCCACCGTGGAAAAGCGGGTGAAGAGTTCGGTCTTTTTTCCTACTTGAGAAAATATTTTGGCCCTGGTATAGCGTGTAATGTCGTGAGTAACGGTAAAAGTGCCGTAAGCCCCGGAACCTTTGGCATGCATACGGCGTTCAGGAATCACCTCACGGTCAAAATGAGCCAATTTCTCCAGAAACCACACATCCTGCAATAACATAGGGCCGCGTGGTCCTGCGGTCGTCACATTTTGGTTATCAGCTACAGGAGCTCCTGCGTTGTTGGTCAGTTTCTTTTTCTCTGACATAAGAATCTCCTTTCTTGTCCTGATACTGGCTTTTGCATTGCTTCTTCCGGATCAGAATATCCATGGCACCGGGATGAGACGTATCCTGATTAATCATATAATTGCTCACGTTCATTGTAAAGAGCTATTTAACATCTGGCAGAGATGATTATTTTTAGATGAATGGTGAATTATTCTGCTGCAAAAGGCTGTACTCAGTAGATGTTATGTCTCCAGAATAGGTCTTAATGATCGGCAATCTCTCTGCCAAGCTTTATATTGAAGGCAGGACTATTCATCATCCGGGTTGAAGTCGTCTTCTCCTCGTATTTCTATTTTACTCCTGTTGTTGAACAGATAGCTCCTCCTTTCCGGTTACGTTGGTTTTTGCGCCAGCCAGAAGGTCAAAATGCCCTTTGAGTGACCAACGGTTTCCACCTGATGGAACCCTGCTTTTCTGAAGTAAGATGGAAGACGGCCGGCTATATGGTCCCTTGTAAACCTGGATAAATACAACACCCAGGCTATTATCCACCACAACGGGTTAACGGGACGGTAGATATCCACGGCCAGGAGGCGCCCCCCTGGCCTCAGTACACGGTATATTTCAGTCAATCCTGCAAGTTTAAGATCCGGCGGGAGGTGATGAATCATGAAGCTTGAGAGGACACAGTCAAAACTATTATCCTCAAATGGCAGGTTTTCAATC
>DATEVI010000347.1:0-6808 GCA_035281865.1 Geobacteraceae bacterium
CCGGGGACTACCGGAGCGAGGTCTCCGGAAAGGTGGGCAGCCTGGGTTATTACCTGTCCGGCGGCGGGCTGATTTCGGACGGTCTGCTGCCGCATAATTCCTTCCATGGCGGCGACATGTACACAAAGGTGGAACTGGCCGCCACCGACAGGGCCAACCTGACCTTCACATTCAGCTACAACAGCGGCTCCAGGGGAATTGTCGAAGTTCCCGCCATTGATAAATCTTATGACATGGACTTCACATATCTTTTCTCGACTATGTCCCTTAACTGCCTCCTGACGGATGACCTGTCCCTGGACCTCTCCCTTCGGGCCGCAAAACGTGAAGACAAGTTTTTCATCAACCAGCAAAGTACGGGTTTGACACTGAGTGAGCCGAATAATAGGGATACGGTCTTTGGCGGAGGCGGCAGGCTCATCTGGACTGAAAAGATAAATCAACTGCTTCTTGGTGTTGATTTTGATCTAGGTGAGTTGAAATCGGACACGATTTCGAATGGCAGACAGGACCTGGATGAGTGGGCGATTTTTGCAAACGACACGCTGACCTTGGGCAATTTTTCTTTGATCCCCGGGCTTCGTTATGACTACACGAGCACCAACGGAGATTTCCTGAGCCCAAGCCTCGGCGCCACTTTTACCTTGGGTGAAAACACCATACTTCGGGCTTACGTCGCCAGAGGGTTCACCATCCCTCCGCTTTCCTTTACGTCCGGAGAAGGTCCAAACTTCACAGGAAACCCCAATCTGAAAATGGAGACTGTGTGGTCATACTCGGCGGGCTTTGAGACGGCCGCGCTCCGTTACTTCTGGCTGAAAACCATGTTTTTTCGGCATGACATGGACGATGTTTTGAGCACGGAGTTGCTGCCGGACGGTTTGTTTACATATGTCAACAAGGGAAAGCAACGCCGGCAGGGGGTCGAGGCGGAAATCAGAACCATGCCGGTATACAACACCTCTCTCATGGCAGGGTATGCCTATGTGGACGCAAAAGACCGGATCACCGGGGAGGAGATCAACGGAGTGGCCACGTACACGATCGACGTGGGTGTCCAGTACGATGACAAGAAATCTTTCCAGGGGACACTGAAGGGACACTACATCAGGTGGCATGTGAATCCGCCCGAGACCGGCAGCTTCAATGCCATGGTCTGGGACCTCAATCTGGCGAAGAAGGTTTATACCGGCATAGACAGAACCGTGGCGCTGTTTTTTACCGCCCACAACATTTTCAACAGCGCCCAGTACGCCATCACCCCGTTCAGGAATCCCGGCCGCTGGTTCGAGGGGGGAGTCAGGTTCGACTTCTGATACAGAATATAGTTTACTGAAAACGATAACATTAAATTTTTTTATTGACAAAAAGGGGGCCGGGCTTTATAGCTATCGGTCACCGGACATTTCACAAAACAACAAATTATGGGAGGACAGCATGGAAAACGAAGAAATCATCATCCTCGACGAAGGGCTTGAAGACTCTCCTGACCACCCCGGCCTGTTTTGCTGTGCAACAATGATTGCCCCATTCAACAGCGGGTGGTTTTGATTTGACATCTCCTGCACCTCTTCGGAAAGGGGAGGCCCCTCCCCTTTCCCTTTTATTCCTCAAGCGCCCACCAGACACTCGAAGAAACATCTCCTCATAAAAAACTCATGTGCATTCGGAAAAGCGCATCATTATCTGATTCTGGTAATTTCCCATCCTGATTTGGCGATTTTTTCGGAATCCAACTCAAGCCTGAACATACCCGGGTTGCCATTTTTATCGTTGTCGAGGATAATTGCCTGCATACCGGGAGAGTCAAGTACATTGACGACGTTGGCGACGTGACCGCTATCGTTGAACTTCACGATGTCTCCCTTTTTGAACGGAATTTCCACTGTTTTTAATTCGCTCATGATGCCCTCTCCTTTTGGATTAATTTCCTTATCTACGGGGGTCTTTTTAGCGTATACATGTATACAGCAAAACAGACGGCATTTTAATTACGAATAAAAAGAAAGTCAACGCATTATGGAAAGTGATATGACTTTTCTACGATATTGTTTTCTGCCAAGGCAGCGTGGCGAGGGTAAATTATGCGTCGATTGGGGCCAAAGAGAAGGATAAATGCGGAAAAGTCCGTCAGGTCTCATGGTGATTTTTCGTGAATGTCACTATCGTCGAACGAGCCCGGAATGCTTGTTCACGGACCAGTTAAAAACGTTCCTTCACATGCAAAAAGGGCGACCGATTGAGCCGCCCTTTTCATAACTATTATCCCGGATCTTTATCCGGGCCAAAGGTTTCACACTGCTGTAAACCATCCTGCTTCTTCCATGTTTGTCCAATGTCTTACATTCCGCCCGTTACCGGCGCGAAGCCTATCCGGTCTCCCGCGTGAAGGACGGTATTGAAGCCCACTTCCCGGTGATTCCGGAATACGATTTTCACGGCTTCAAGGGGTATTTCGAGTTTTTCGGTCAGGTCATGGACAGTCGAACCTTCGTACAGCTCGTATTCCTTATCGGCTCTGAAACCGCACACCTGTTCTTTTGCCAGCGTAGAGAAACACCGTACTTTGACTTTCATCGTCGGATGCCCCATCTCGGAATTAGGTCTACCCACATCTTTAAAGAAATGCGATTTTTCGCTACCGCATGTCGGGCAGATCCAATCATCGGGCAGATCGTTGTAGGAAGTCCCGGCGGAAATGCCCTGTGTCTGGTCACCTGCTGCCGGGTCGTATATGTACTGGCACCTGCATTGATACTTTTCCATAACGCTCCTCCTCTCCGAATCTCCATCAGTTCAAATCCTCTCTGCTGGAGACGTGCAGATGTTGTTGCTCCCTTGTTACATTGTGTTTTCAGTATATCATAATAAATCAAGACTAGTTCGCTAATATTTATTCCATCAGGCATTCAAGATGCCGTCGTAAGACCTGGCCTTACGCCCCCCTGGGGAGGGCAGCCGCAAGGTGTGCCCCTATAAGGAACACCCGCTGTCAGTGACACATAAAAGCCATGAGGAAACAAAAAGAATGCGGCCTGCATGAAAAAAAAGCCCCCTGTCCTTTCCGGACAGGGGGCATCTTTCATACATCATGAGTTGTTCAGGAGCTTGAAAACGGCCCGTCTCGATGGGTGGAAATGATAATCGGGAACGGGATGAGGCCGCGTCGAGTACCGCAATAAAGCATCAAAATTCGGTATGGCTGTACTCCACATTTATGTCAAGACCGGGATGTCCCACGGCCTAACATTCGGTTTTGAACTGCATTCCTGTACTACCTAAACCGATACCAACCTGCTCTTGCGTAGCCCCATGAAACAGCTGATTATCTGATAACAGTCAGTCCGCAGGCGGCGGGATCTGCCGGATCAACTTCAACCCTGAACATTCCGGAATTTCCCTGATCATCCTGGTCAACGATAACGGCGCTGGGGAGCACGTTCATAACGTTTGCAACATAGCCGCTCTTGTACTTCACTACATTTCCTTTTTTAAACATGGTTTCTGCACTCATACTGAAACTTCTCCTTTCGATTTTGAATTCCCAGAGACTGGGTCCTTATAGTTCAATCCGCCGTCTCGCCGAGCATCAGTTTGAGCGGTTGAATCCGTTCACTCCACTTTGGATATGTATGATAAAGATGTGTTTTCGCCGTCTCGCGGCAATCCAGCGGCCGGCAGTCCTGCAATGGGTCCTGTTATGTAATACTTGAATAATATTGATCCCGGATATGGGACCCCGAATTTACATGGGATTCGAAGCGGAACTTACGAACATCTGCCCGTTCATCGCCGGGCCATCGTCTAAATTGACGGCAGTTTATTTTATGTATACGACAATGTCAATAGTAAAATCTTGGAAAAGTGAAACGGAAAATAACTTGCTTTCAAAGCAGCTTCACAGATACCTTGTTGTCTGGATACAAAGTTTTTGTGCACCCATTCCCGGCACGCAGGTGGCATAGAGATGATACGCGACGAACAAAAGCCGATGCTTCGCTTCCTTGGGGTAATGACCGCATCCTCCATGATCGGACTCCAGGGTTATACAATCCTCTTCAACAACTACGCGGTGGAAGTGGTCGGACTCAACGGGCAGGACGTGGGCATCATCCAGTCTGTGCGCGAATTTCCGGGATTTCTGTCACTCCTTGCCGTGTTCGTCATGCTTGTAATAAGGGAGCACCGACTGTCGGCCATCTCCATCGCCCTGCTCGGGGTGGGAACAGGGATCACCGGACTCTTTCCCACCTTTGGCGGTCTTGTTTTTACAACCCTGGTAATGAGCTTCGGTTTCCACTATTACGAAACCACCAACCAGTCACTGACGCTCCAGTACTTCTCGACCGGCGTTTCGCCCCTGATTTTCGGCAGACTCAGAAGCCTTGCCGCCGCATCCAGCATCGCCGCCGGCATCCTGATCTGGTTGCTCGGATACTTCATGCATTTCCGCGGGATATTTCTCACCATCGGTCTGCTCGTCTTCGCCGCCGGCATCTGGGGGATGTTTCAGGAGCCGACCCACGAAAGCATTACGCCCCAGCGCCAGCGGCTGATATTTAGGCGTAAATACGCCCTGTTTTATTTCCTTACCTTCATGTCCGGAGCGAGGCGGCAGATATTCATGGTATTCTCCATGTTCCTCCTCGTAAAAATGTTTCACTACTCTGTGCGCGAGATGACCCTTCTCTTCATCGTGAACAACCTTATCGCCTGGCTGATAAACCCCCTTATCGGACGGGCAATCGTGCGTTCCGGTGAAAGGACTATCAGTACCATCGAGTATGCCGGGGTCATCATCATTTTTCTCACCTATGCATTCACCACATCGAAATTGCTGGTCACGGTAATGTATGTGATCGACTCCATACTTTTCAACTTCGCCGTAGCCATCCGCACATACTTCCAGAAGGTGGGGGACCCGCAGGATGTCGCCTCCTCCATGGCTGTCGGCTTCACCATCAACCATGTCGCCGCGGTATTCCTCCCCGCCCTCGGAGGATTACTCTGGATGATCGATTACCGGATCCCCTTCCTCGTGGGCGCCGGACTTGCGGTGGTGTCTCTTGTGGCGGCCCAGTGGATGCGCACCACTCCGGAAACATCCTAGGAGCCACCCGATGAGCCTTATATGGGCTTACCGTTCAAAATCATCCTGAACCATTTAATCCCCTTCAAATAACTGGTCTCTGTAAAGGTTGCGGGACGTCTTCTCGCGCTAGCCAACCCGTAAACCGGCTCCAGAATAATATCGTTTGCGCTTCCCTCCTTCAGATTAATTACCCGTTCCACAGCGAGAACGTCCTCGGGGATCGCAACTATCACCTTGTGTGTACCTGCCTTGAGACGGAGGTGTTTCCTGAAAATATACCTCATACCTTCCCCCGCCTCAGGGTCCCTGAGGCCACGCGGTTCGATGTTCTCCTCCTTGAGGCATGCCTCCATCCAACCCGCTTGGCCGTCAATGTTTATGAGAATCTTGAAGTCGGCGGTACCGTGGCTTTTTTTCTCGTATTTATAAGGTTTGTGGGTCTTGAGAGAAGCAACGATAAGCAGATCCGCATAGCCCCGCGGAATGGGACCTTCCTCCGCCACCTCCTGAAAGACGTCACCGCGTGCGCTGACGCTTGCGGTTTTTACCAACTCCTGGTCCGTCGCACAACCGGTCATTACCGATACCGCCAAAACCAATGTCAACATAACTAATGTTTTCATGTCTTATCCCTCCCTTTCGTATGTACATGACGCTTCCGCGTGAATTCATCAGACGTGCGGAGTTGTATCATTAAACTGCCGCTTCACCGCGCTCGTTTGTCCGTATCTTTACGGCTTCTTCCACGCTGAGGACGTAGATTTTCCCCTCGCCACGCTCACCGGTCCACGCCTTCTCGCGGATGGTATCCACAACTTCCCCGACGATGGAATCCGATGTCATTATTTCAAGACGCACCTGTTTGCAGAAGTGGGTTATCTCCATGTCCCTTTCTCCACCGCAAAAAGCGCCTTTCCCCTGGCCGAAGCCTTTGATCTCCATAACGCTCATACCGCTTAGGGCGTCGATCGCCCGCAGGGCGTCGGTAACTCTTTCCAGCACAGCGGGTCTTATGTATGCAATTATCTGCTTCATCGGGCAATCTCCTTTTGATTGAGTTTCATTTCAGCTTTCCGCTCCCACCAGCGATAGAGGGTCGGAAGAACCACGAGGGTCAGCAACGTGGATGTAATCAGTCCGCCGATCACAACCGTGGCGAGCGGCCGTTGAACTTCGGCGCCGGTGCCGTGGGAGAGCGCCATGGGGATGAAGCCCAGGGACGCCACAAGCGCGGTCATAAGGACCGGCCGAAGGCGGATGCCGGCCCCGGTAGTGATGGCCTCATCCAGCGGCATTCCTTCCTCCCGCAGCTTGTTGATGTAGGAGACCATGACGATACCGTTCAACACCGCTACCCCGAAGAGGGCGATGAAACCGATGGCTCCGGAGACGGACAGGGGAAGCCCGCGAAGGAACAGGGCGACGATCCCGCCGATCAGGGCGAAGGGAACATTGAGAATGATGAGGAACGCCTGTCTCACGCTGCCGAAGGCGGAGAAGAGTAGAATGAAGATCAGAGCCAGGCAGATGGGGAGGATGACCGCTAGCCTTGCCATGGCCCGCTGCTGGTTCTCGAACTGGCCGCCCCAGGTGACGTAGTAGCCGGGGGGAAGCTTCACCTTTGCATCAATGGCCTTTTGCGCGTCCGCCACGAAGCTCCCCATATCGCGGCCGGAGACGTTGCTCTCAACGACGATCCGGCGGGAACCGTTCTCC
>DATEVI010000348.1:0-2834 GCA_035281865.1 Geobacteraceae bacterium
GGGCTGCACCACTACGAGTGGGGGCCGGACGAAAATGTTTGGCTCGGCTGGTTTGCCGTTTCGCCGAAGCTTCAGGGGCAGGGTATCGGGGCTCTGCTGATGCGGGAGACGGAGCAGGCGGCAAAAACTCTCGGCTACCGCAAGCTTTTTATCGAGACCTATGATTCTCCCACTTTTTCAAGAGCGATGCGGTTTTACGCGAAAGCCGGATTCAGGAAGGCCGGCACGATCGAGAACTATCTTCCCGACGGATCACCGATGGTGGTCTTCCTGAAAGAGTTGTAGGAGCCATTGCTCCGGCTCATCCCGATTCCCGGGGAATAGTCAGCATCCGGCCTGTTCCACTTCGCTGTATATCCTATCTTCCATTTCCATATATTTCGGCGAAAAATGAAAGGGCAGCACCCTGACTGCCCCCGATTCTTTTCCTATAAGTCCGGCCTGATGAGCGGTCAGATGGTACTTTTCCTTCGCCCGTGCTTCGTCTTCCTGGAGAAAGCCCGCCTCGATGAAGAGGTAATCCGACCCTCTAGCCAGTTCAACGATACTGGCCTTATTCTCGGGCGTATAGGCCGTGTCGGTCACATAGGTGATCTTCTGGCCGGGCACGATGTGGAGGATGTTATCCTTCAGTTGTCCAAGGGGTATGTGTCGTTCGACGATATCAGTCCCCTCCTTCCACCAGACCCGGAACGGCACATCATCGCCCGTCCCTCCGAGAACGGCATGCTTCAGTTCCGTAAGCCAGGGGCCGACCGGAAAACCCAGTTCCTCCAGCCGGTTCTTCATGACATTCACATGGTTCTTTTCCTCCAGCGAAAAGGCCAGAACCGGGATCTTGTGATCGAGAAACTCGGTGCGGATGCGAAATGTCTCCTCATCGAGCAGTATGCCGTCACCGATTGCGTACGACGTATTTCCCTCGCTCTGAAAACCCTTTTGGCAATGAAACTCCGTGCAGAGGACCTTTCCGTCCTGGTGGATTTCGTTGGCAACGATGGTGAAGTCGGTGGGATAATTCTGAACCAGGTTCCAGGTATAGGCGGCCAGACGGTGCCAAACCTGGTCGACGAATCCGGGAGGGCCGAAGAAATGCAGTTTTTTCTCGCGGCCCAGGAATAGCCGCACCAAGTGGTCAAAGCCGATGAAATGGTCGACGTGGGTATGGGAAACAAAGACATGGCTGATCCTCAGGAGTTTCCTGGGAGAAATGTGAGAAATCTGCCCCACGTCGAAGAGGATGGCCCTCCTCTCGAAAAGGAAATCGATATAGAGGCCCGGGTCACCGAACGGACAGTTGACAAGACTTGGATGAAAAAGCGGTCTCATAATTTCCTTTGCCTTCAGAGCAGCAGGAAACATAACCCCTGCCCCCGGTTCGCCAAACGTGCCGTGTATACGGAAATTATACACCCTGCCAGTTAAATTGCCCGTCCCGGACACTTACCATATTTTATGGCTTGCCTGATTAAATGCCTTTGAGTATCTTGCTGGTGTTGCAGATATTTCCGAAAAACCCCAGGAGGTAGAGTAGATGATGCACCGTATTCTGATCGTTCCGCTGGTATTTTTTACGATAATGTTCGCGGTTTCAGCTATGGCTGATGAGAAGCCGTGCTGCGAGGATTTGCTCAAGCAGCAGCAGGAAGCTCTCGCGTCCCTGGAGAAGGAGAATGCGCTGCTCCAGGAGAAGATCGCGGCTTTTGAAGGCGCTCCCCACATCAGCTGTGATGTGCTAGCCCTCAAGAATTACCGGCGACTCCGGGAAATTGCCGGTGACATCAAGGCTCAACGGCAGTCCATGGCGGATTTTGAAGCCTATGTGAAATGGATGACGGCCAATCTTTCCGGCTATTCAAAGTACATCGAGGCCGGTTCGTTTGCGGCCGGTTTCGCCAAAGCCCTGCCGATTCCCTACGCCGGTCAGGCCTCGGTCCTGACAAAATTCATTTCCCAAGGGGTATTGTCGCTCAATTCCGCTTCCGTATCCATTTCACGGTATCTTGGAACATCGAAACAGTTCATTGCCACGGTGGAATCCCTCGATCAGGCGGCGCCGGACGTCAGAACCAGAGAAATTTCCAACATTGCACATTTCGCGGACCAGAAGCTGCTCAAGGACATGAACGATGTCAGGGCAAGGCTTGCGGCCACAGCCGAGCTGTCGTCGTCCACCCTGTCTTTCCTGGAAAGTCTCAACCACTATGTCGGTTCAACCGACGAATACTGGAACAAGACCAAATCAATCCTCACCAGAAAAGAAGCCGACAAGAACGAAAAAAGCTTTTTGAGCCAGAGCATTCATGGCCTGAAAAACAGGGCCGGGAATTTCAACGCGCGTCTGAAGCGCTTTGAGGAATCGTCGAAAAAGGAAGAACCGCTCATCAAATCGCTCGGAACGTATGATGAGCTGATCCGGGAGATGGCTATGACGACAGCGAAAAACGGCGGACCGGGTAAGTAAAAGTTGTACTATAATAATACCGTGAGGTTACATGATTAAATACACCTTCTGTCATATCCCCGGCGTCAGCGTCAGGTTTGAGCGCATGTTGTGGGAGATGGGTATTCGCTCCTGGGACTGCTTCATGGATAACACGGATATTCCGGTTTCGGCCGACCGGCTCCGGCACATTAGCCATTTTCTGCGCAAGTCCATGGAGCATGTGGTTGATCCCGATCCCGGTTTTTTCGCGAAGAGTCTTGCGTCGCGACACCATTGGCGCCTTTTTGCCGCTTTCCGTCATTCGACCGCGTACCTGGACATCGAAACAACGGGTCTAGGCGGACCGGGTGACCATATCACCACCATTGCCCTGTATGACGGCAAGTCC
>DATEVI010000349.1:0-2838 GCA_035281865.1 Geobacteraceae bacterium
CAGTTGATCACTACCATCACCCCTTCTTCGCAGCAGGGGCAGCGGTTGTCAAAGGCTGGGTGGGAAGGTTTAGTCACCCCCTTCTCATCCCGATGCTTGGCTCTCTCCGTCAGCAGAAGCTGCAATCGCTTCGGTGTCACCCTGTTGGCCGGGCTTAGAAGGCCGTTCATCATTCCATTGAGGCTGACATGGAGGCGGGCTGTGATCTGCTCGGCACATGGGTATACACCCACTGTGTACCGGGTAGGACAGTGAAAAAGGCGAAAAGCCCGCTCGATTTCTAACGTGGAGGGAATCCTCCGTGCGTGACCATGGAAAGATCGAGTCGTCCGGATCGGCTGTAGATGTAGCGCTGCATGCGAGAGAATTGGCTTGACAAAACATGAGGATATCCGCTAAAAGCCATCAAAAGGACCGCCCTATGCCCACCATTACCCTCGACGAAACTAACCGCCTATCCCTTCCCTCGGAGATCCTCGACCGCCTCGGTCTCAAGCCGGGGGCTTGCCTTAATGTGGAGCAGGACGGTGATGATCGGCTGGTGCTCACAAAAGTTTGTGACGTGGCGCCGGTGCTTCCGTCCTCGCTGCAGGAGGCCATAAGCCGCAAGAATCTGGAAACCCCGATACAATTCATTAAAGGTGTAGGTCCGAAACTTGCCGGGTTATTGGCGAAAAAAGGCATTGCAACCGTTGAAGACGCCCTGTACCTACTGCCGGTCCGATACGAAGACCGGCGTGAGTTGAGCAAGGTGGCAGAGCTTCGACCCGGATGCGCAGAAGTCTTTTATGCCCGCGTGGTAAGCGCCGGGCCTGCAACCACAAAGGGCGGCCGCAAATTTTACGAAGCTGTTGTTGGCGATGACACCGGCACCATTTCGCTGAAATGGTTCAATTTCAATCCCCGCTATATGAAGGGGATCTGGCAGGCGGGCAAAAAGGGGATATTTACCGGTGAAGTTGCCCAATACGGATACCAGTTCGAGATTCACCACCCGGACGTGGAATGGATTGCGGAAGGGAAGGAACTGGCAGAAGTGATGGAGGCAGACCCGGTCAATTTCGGGCGTACCGTGCCGGTTTATCCACTGACTGAAGGACTTAACCAGAAAACCATGAGAAAGGTCCTCAAGGAGGTAGTGGACGGTTTCTCGCAATTCCTGGTTACGGTTCTTCCCCGCGAGATCATGGAACGTCACGCATTTCTTCCCATCAACAAGGCCGTTCAAGACGTGCATTTTCCGGAAAATGACGCTGACCCGCGCTCGCTTAACGACTGGTCGACGACGGCCCACAGAACACTGTCCTATGATGAATTTTTCTTTCTTGAGCTGGGACTGGCGTTAAAAAAACGCGGTACGACCCTGGAGGAAGGCATTCCCTTCCAGGTTACCCACAAATATACCCGACCCCTCCTGAAGATGCTGCCGTACACCCTCACCAATGCGCAGAAGAGGGTGCTCACTGAGATCAAGAACGATATGACTGCTGCCCATCCCATGCACCGCCTTGTCCAGGGTGATGTCGGCAGCGGGAAGACTATCGTTGCGCTGATGGCTGCACTCCTCGCGGTGGAAAACGAGTATCAGGTCGCGATCATGGCGCCAACCGAGATTCTTGCCGAGCAACACTATCTGAACATCCACCGCTATTGCGATGAGCTGGGGATCGAAGTTTGTCTGCTGACATCGGGTTTGAAGGGCAAGGCGAAAACTGAGCGTTTGGAGGCTGTGGCTTCCGGAAAGGTGCGGATAGTAATCGGCACTCACGCGGTTATCCAGGAGAAGGTCGAGTTTTTCCGCCTCGGCTTGGGCATAATTGACGAACAGCATCGCTTCGGGGTCCTTCAGCGCGGAACCCTGAAAAAGAAGGGGCAAAATCCCGACATCCTGGTCATGACCGCCACACCGATCCCACGCACCCTTGCCATGACGGTTTTCGGCGATCTGTCGCTTTCCGTTATTGACGAACTGCCGCCGGGGAGGATGCCGATTGCCACGAGGGTCTGTTATGAATCGCAACGGCAGCGGGTATACCGGATCATCAGGGACGAGGTCCAAAAGTGGAGACAGGCGTACATCATATGTCCCCTGGTGGAGGAAAGCGAGAAATCGGAACTGAAGGCGGCAACACGGACGGCGGAACACCTGGCCGAAGATGTCTTCCCGGACCTGCGCATCGGTCTGCTGCACGGGCGGATGAAGCCCGAGGAGAAGGAGGCCGTGATGCGTTCCCTGAAGGCAAGTGAAACGGATATCCTTGTGGCGACAACGGTCATAGAGGTAGGCATTGACGTGCCCAATGCCACGGTTATGGTAATTGAACACGCCGAGCGCTTCGGGCTCTCCCAACTCCATCAGTTGAGGGGCAGGGTAGGGCGGGGGAGCGGGCAGTCACGCTGTATTCTGCTGACCGGCGGAAAGGTAACGGGGGACGGCGAAAAAAGACTGCGGGTCATGGAGGAAACCACCGACGGGTTCAGGATCGCGGAGGCCGACCTCGAAATACGCGGCCCCGGCGATTTCCTTGGAACGCGTCAGGCGGGGTTGCCCGAATTCCGTGTCGCGAACATTTTCCGCGACGGCCGGATTCTGGAGGAGGCGAGGGGTGAGGCATTCGCCCTGGTGGAAAAAGATCCGGATCTCGCCGATGCCGGAAACGCCCCTCTTCGACGGGAACTGGCTCGGCGGTGGGGCAGCAGGCTGGAACTTGCCGGGATCGCATGAATATGGCAAGTGGGAACTACCACGCCTTCTGAGTAACTTCAAGCTAACTGGCTGAAACAACGTCAGTGGTGTGTTCCCTTCGACTCCGCTCAGGGAACTACCGTGCGCTGAGC
>DATEVI010000350.1:0-4775 GCA_035281865.1 Geobacteraceae bacterium
TGAAATAAAAAAAGAGCTTGCCTTCAACCGAGACATCAGCTGGTACTCTGTCAAGAGTTCCAATTATGGGATTTTGCAGTCTTACTCCACCATTATCGGAATAGAAAAGAGTTCCTGGATTCCGTTCAGTTGAGAATTGGATTCACACTTGCCGGGTTTAAGAAAAAGGCGACTGCGTGGCGATAAATTGCTGAGGCAGTCGCTTTTTTTTGATCGATTTATGTTCTTTACTCAACCCTCTTGATGTGGCGCTCCACAACATGCTGTAAATTTATTTGAAACGGCTGCTATAGATCGTTTCGCTTTTCTCCATTTGTATTCCGTGATGCCCATTTGTTGCAGTGTGAAGCAAGATCTTGAAAATCATCTCTATCTCATCCGGTTTTCCAATGGCTTCGGCAATTTCTTCTGCATCCAAAGCTTTACCATTCGTCCGGGCACTTAGAAAACCCAGAATTTCTTTCTTTAGTTGGATCACATGTGCTGCTGCTTTCTTTCCCGCTTCAACACCCGGTTGATGATAGGCGTTTATGTTTAACATAGAGGCATAGAGACCGACGGCTCTTTCATACAGGGCGATCAAAGCTCCGACAGAATATGCATCAATTTTTTCGATGGTCAGGGTGATCGATTCACGGTTATTTTCATAGAGCGCCTGGCGGGTGCCATGCAGGAAGCCGTGGAGAAAATCTCCACTTGTGGCGATGTCTTCAACCAGCAGGGATTTTCCGGTCCGGTCTTTGAGCACCTCGATAAAGGTTACAAAGCAGTTTTCCAATCCGTCGCGGAGCTGTTGCACATAAGCATGCTGGTCAGTTGACCCTTTATTCCCGAACACATTTATCCCCTGATTTACTTCTGATCCGTCAAGATCATGTTTCTTGCCGAGGGACTCCATTACAAGCTGTTGCAGGTAGCGAGAGAACAAAAGAAGACGGTCCTTGTACGGCAATATGACCATATCCCTAACACCTCGGCCATCCGTGGCATGATACCACATGAGGGCCAGAAGAGCCGCCGGATTTTCCATTGTTTTCCTTCCTCGCGTCAGCCTGTCGCATGTTCTGGCGCCCTTAAGGAGCGCATCGATGTCAAATCCCTGTAAGGCCGCAGGGACAAGACCGACAGCCGAGGTTTCCGATGTTCTGCCGCCGACCCAGTCCCACATCGGAAAGCGTTTGAGCCAACCTTCTTCCATGGCCGTCCTGTCAAGTTCGCTGCCGGTTCCGGTGATCGCGACCGCATGAAGCGGGAAATCAAGTCCCGCGTGCAGATACGCTGCTCTCGCTTCAAGCATTCCGTTCCTGGTTTCTTTTGTGCCTCCGCTCTTCGATATGACAATGGTCAGTGTCTTTGAAAGTTCGGGCCCTATTTCGGAAAGCACCCGATCCATTCCATCAGGATCGGTGTTGTCAAAAAAGAACGGTTTCATTGGATCCGTAGGGTTTCCCAGAGAGTCTGCCACGAACTGCGGGCCGAGCGCCGACCCACCGATACCAATCACCAGGAAACGGGTAAAGAGGTTTGCCTTCTGAGGGGCGACGGCCCCTGAATGTATATCCCTGGTAAAAATTTTAACATCTTTGATGGTGGCCTCTATGGTGTCTTTAATCTCGTGACTTGGTGCAATGCTGGGATTTCGCAACCAATAGTGTCCGACCATGCGATTTTCGTCAGGATTTGCAATGGCGCCACTCTCAAGCTCTTCCATGTTGTTATACGCTTTCTGTATAAGCGGTTCCATTTTTGGAAAGAATTCATCGGGGAAATTCATTCGGCTGATGTCCACCAACATCCCGAGCTCGGGAGTATAACAAAGATATTTTTTATATCTTTCCCATAACCGAAGTTTATCCATTCTGCCCTCCTTCTGTTTGTCCAATCAAAAATGCCCACGCGGGTAACATCACTGGTGGTTGTTGTCAGTAATCCGGTTCTCAATCTGATTGATTTATCAGGTTCCGGGTGTCTCATCTCAGTGAAACCAGACTTGAACACCACAGTTTAGCTTGCATCTCGTTTTGCAAGTTCAGATGCGGCTTCGCGATCAAGAAGCCATATTGCGTTCCCCTTTGTCGGATGGATTCTTCCAGCCGGGTAGCTGTAATTTTTCCTTACAAGTATGTCACACACGATACGGGATTTTTCCTTTCCAACTACAAGAAAGGCAATTTTTTTGGCGTTGTTGAGGACGGGAAGCGTCATGCTTACCCTATGGCTCAGCACATTCTTCGCGTGTACAGGTATTGCGGACCGCGAAAAAATATCGTCCGCTTCCGCATCTGGGAAAATTGAAGCGGTGTGACCGTCGGTTCCCACACCCAGAAATATCAGATCAAATCTAGGTGGAGAGATGCCATGGAAGTGACACTTCAAATCTTTCTCATATATTTCTGCAGCCTTTTCGGGATTCATTTCTCCATGAATACGGTGGATGTTGGAATCGGGGATGTGGAGCCTTGAAATAAGCAGATCGAAAGCAAGTCTGAAATTGCTGTCCGGGTGGTCGGGGGGAACGCATCGCTCATCCGTCCAGAAGAAGTGAACCTGATTCCAGTTGATGCGTGTGCGATATTCATCTTTAGCTAGAGTTGAAAAGAGGGGCGCAGGGGTGGAGCCTCCTGAGAGGGCCACGGAGAAACTTCTCCGGAGAGTTGCTGCTGCTTCAGCCTCAAGCGTGAATATTTCGGCCGCTTTGTGTGCCAATTCTTCTGCGGTATCAAAGATTTCAATGTTCCGCCATTTCACAGCGGCCTCCAACGACGTCCGTCACGTTCTATGAGTTGTGCCGCTGTCGTCGGCCCCTCCGTCCCGGCGGCATAAATGGGAAACAAACGGTTTCTTTCGGCTTCAAGCCGTTCAATGAGAGGTGTCAGGAGCGACCAAGTGAGATCAACTATATCATCCCTGATGAACAGCATCTGGTCTCCTTCCATACAATCGAGAAGAACCCTTTCGTAAGCGTCCAGAGAAACGTTTACGGGATAGGAAAAATCCAGCCGGACAGGGGACAGGCAAAAACGTGACCCAGGGCTCTTTGCCTGGAATTGCAGGGTTATCCCTTCATCAGGCTGAATCCTGAGAATCAAAATGTTCGGTTCGATATTATCGCCCATGGTCCGGGTGAACATCATGTGGGGAACCGGCTTGAAGTGAACGATAATTTCCGTCGTCCGGCTTTTCAGCCTTTTGCCGGAACGGAGGTAAAAGGGGACACCGTTCCACCGCCAGTTATCGATATTTATTTTCAACGCGGCGAAAGTCGGAGTACATGAATCGGGAGCGACACCCGGTTCCTCTCGATAAGCCTTCACCGGCTCTCCATTGTATGTTCCCGTGCCGTATTGTCCGACCACGGCCACCTCGTCCAGTTTATTCAGATCGAAAGGCCGCATTGACTGGAACACCTTGGCTTTTTCATCTCTCACCCTATGGTGGCTGAATAACGCGGGTGGCTCCATTGCAGTTAGGGAAAGCAATTGGAACATGTGATTCTGGAACATGTCCCGTAACACGCCGGCTTGTTCGTAATAGCCAGCCCTCAGTCCTATTCCTAATGTTTCCGCCGTGGTAATCTGGACATGATCGATGTAGCGGCGATTCCAGAGTGGTTCGAAAATGGAATTGGCGAAACGGAACATCAGAATATTCTGCACCGTCTCCTTGGCAAGGTAATGGTCAATCCGGTAAACCTGTTTTTCTTCAAAAGCTTTCAATAGCACCGAATTGAGTCTTCTTGCAGATTCCAGGTCCCTCCCGAAAGGCTTCTCGATGACGATTTTGACCGAATTATCATTTTCCTGGGAAAGCCCGGTTTTTTGCAGGTTGACGATTATGTCCTCATAAACGGTTGGAGGAGTAGCAAGGTAAAAAATACGATTTTTCCCCGAACCGGCAATTTCTTCCCTGGAGGGGAGGAATTCCGCGACATTAATTCGAAAAGACTCGGGATCGTTGTAATTGATCGGCTGATATTCAAGGAGTTCGGCAAAATTGCTCCAGCATGTATCGTCACATTCCCCGGGCAGGCTCTCACGGGTTCCGGTACGCATGTCCTCCCGAAACTGTTCGGCAGTCATGGGGGTCCGACCTGTTCCGAGAACGAAGAATCCTTCCGGCAGCAATTTCTGTTTGTGCAAGCGATAAATGGATGGTATCAGCTTTCTTTTTGCAAGATCGCCCGATGCGCCGAAAATTATCAGGCAACATGGCTGAGGCACATTGATCAGGCAAGCGGTTCGATCCGTTTCGTTTAAGGGCAGCCCGGGGGTTTCCATGCTCGTATTCTCCAGTGGCGGTGCCTATCTCTGTCCGGTAGCGGGCTTTGTCTGGCCCGCCCCTGCTGAAGACGCCTTTTTTGTTTCTCCTTCCTGTACGACAGCATGACCGCCAAATTCATTCCGCAGTGCAGCAAGTACCTTGTCGGAAAAACTGTCCTGCATCCGGGAGCCGAAACGCTGGAAAAGGGCTGCCGCAATGACGGGAGCCGGAACACCACTGTCTATTGCCTGCTGAACAGTCCAACGTCCCTCTCCCGAGTCTTCGACATACCCTTGGATCGACTCAAGGTCCCGGTCCTTCAGAAAGGCCGCTTCAGCCAGTTCAAGAAGCCAGGAGCGAACAACACTTCCCCTGTTCCAGAGATGAGCTACAGCGGCGATGTCGAGTTTGCCGCCGTAAGGGGATGCCTTCAGGATGGAAAAACCTTCGCCATAGGCAGACATCATCCCGTACTCGATCCCGTTATGCACCATCTTGACGAAGTGTCCCGACCC
>DATEVI010000351.1:0-2571 GCA_035281865.1 Geobacteraceae bacterium
AGACCAGAAGAACAGCCTCCAGTAGTGAAACCTCTCCTTGCCTATTACCCCGAGTATCAGCATGGATTTTATCAGCGCGCCGAGATCCCTGGGCTTCAACTGAAACCTTCCCTTCGGCAGCGGATGGTAATTCATGAGGAATGTTTTCACACGCCGGTAATAGTGATTGGGAGCATAGATGGTGTCGATGATGTTGCGATAGCCGCTGATGAGAGACTCCATGCTCATTTTCGGTTTGAAATTAATGGCAATGGCCGTATTGTTGCCGGAGGCTTCCTCCAACAGTCTCCCTTCACTGACCAGACGCCCGTAAAGTTTCGTACCGCGCAAGGCGGTCAGCATGCCTACCATGGCGGTAACGATGCCGCTTTCCTGGATAAAGCGGATATGCTTTTCGAAGATCGAAGCCGGGTCGCTGTCGAAGCCGACGATAAAGCCTGCCTGTACCTGCAGCCCCGATTGTTGAATCCTTCTTACGCAATCAAGAAGATCCCGGTTCCTGTTCTGCACCTTGCCGCTTTCATGCAGGCCTTCCTCACTCGGGCTCTCTATGCCGATAAATACCTCCCTGAACCCTGCCGCGACCATGAGACTCATCAGTTCAGCATCGTCCGCGAGGTCGATGGACGCCTCGGTGCAGAAGCAGAAGGGATGGTTTCTCCTTTCCATCCACGCGATCATGGAGGGGAGAAGATCGTTTTTCAGTTTCCTCTTGTCGCCGATGAAATTGTCGTCGACGAAGAAAATTCCTCCACGCCAGCCCCCGGCATAGAGGCTGTCCATTTCGGCCAGGATCTGTTCGCTGGACTTTGTCCGGGGCTTTCTCCCGAACAACGCGGTAATGTCGCAGAATTCACAGTCGAACGGACAGCCCCGTGAATACTGGATGTTCATTGCCGCGTACTTTTTCTTGTTGATCAGGTTCCAGAGCGGAATCGGAGTATCCTTCACGTCAGACCACCCGTCGGTCGTGTAAATGTGACGGGCACAGCCCTTCTGCAGGTCTTCCAGGAACGGGGCGAGCGTGAGTTCCGCTTCGTTCAGCACCAGGTGGTCGACATCGTCGAAATCCCCGGGACTGCTGGTGAAGAGGGGGCCGCCGGCGACGGTCCTGATTCCCATCTGCTTGCATCTGGACAGAACGTTCTTCACCGATTCCTTCTGTATGGTCATGGCGCTGACGAATACGCAGTCAGCCCAACGCAGATCTCTGTCCGACAGCGGTTGCACGTTCATGTCGATCAGTCTCTTCTCCCAGTGTTCGGGGAGCATCGCGGCCACGGTCAAGAGTCCCAAGGGGGGATAACAGGCCTTCTTCGAGATGAACTTCAAGGCATGCCGGAAGCTCCAGAAAGTGTCCGGATAGTACGGATAGACCAGAAGGATCTTCATTTTCGGCTCCTGTTTATTGATATTTTCTGAAAGGGAAATTTTTTTCACAAAACCATTCTACTTTGTAATCCGGAGTTTGCACGTAAATGTAGTGTAAAACTGTCGTGGATTGAGCGATACCGGGAGAAAACCAGGTGGAAAAAACCGAAACAGCCGATTCCGTTGGAAAACAATCATCCGTGCAATTTTTATATTCTACCCAATTCTCACGGGTCACGTTCAAGTCTGAATGCTGAAGAGGCCGCCCGCCCGGAAGTTGCCGAAAATACGCGTTGACCCATAACCGGGCTTTTGCTACTTTCGTTCATTACCGGAAGAAATATCCGAAGGCATTTCCCCGTTGATGATTCCGGCTGTGTCCAGATTCAAAGGAGCGTGTAATATGATCACACATATCGTTTTATTCAGGCTGCACGAAAGAAACCGCGAAAACATCGACCAGGCCTCATCAATGCTGAGCAGCATGGCGGGAAAAATTCCGCAACTTCGCCATATTGAAGTCGGGACGGACATCGTACGCTCCGACAGGTCGTACGACCTTGCGCTGGTGACGAAATTCGATTCCCTGGAAGACCTCCAGGCCTACCAGGTCCATCCCTGCCATGCCGGTGAAGTCGTCCCCTATGTGAGATCGGTTTCCGAGTCGATCGTGACTGTCGATTATGAGACGGAATGAAATTTTGGAACTCCTGCAGAACTACAGAAATTTCGTTGACCGGGTAAACGCCCTCTGCCGTGGCATAGAAAAGGAATATTTCGAACAGATTGCCTGCCGCAAGGGATGCGACGCCTGCTGTCGGCACATTTCACTTTTCCCGGTTGAGGCGGTGAACCTGGCGCAGGCCCTCAGGCAGCTTCCGGAGGCGCAGGCATCGCACATCCGTGAAAAGGCCCGCTCGGCATCGCCGGACGGACCCTGTCCGCTTCTCGAAGACGGCGCCTGCCTGCTCTATTCCGCCCGCCCGATAATCTGCCGCACCCATGGCCTGCCGATCCTCACCAGAGAGCACGGCAAGCCGACAGTGGACTTCTGCCCCAAGAATTTTAAGGGCGTTGCTTCGCTGTCGGGAAACGCCGTGATCGATCTCGATCTTCTGAATACCACCCTGGCTGCCATTAATGCCCTGTTTGTCACGGAGTTCTTTAGTGGCGTCAAGCCCGAAAAAGAACGCCTCACCA